>JACPWC010000007.1 GCA_016197225.1 Chloroflexota bacterium | reverse complement strand
GGCGCGGTGCTGCCGGGTAACGACGGTCCAGTACAGCAGGCAGACGGGGACCAGCAGGAGGGCGCCGAGAAGGATCTGGTCCATGGCTCACACGGGCATGAGGGTCGAGAGGCGCGGGAGGTCCCGCCATCGGGTCGGCAACACGGGATCGAGGCAGTGGGCATTGCCTCAGCCGAAGACCTGCACAACGTCGGCGTCGTCGAGGCTTACCGGCGTGTCAAAATGGCCTATCCCGATCAGGTTACGCTCAACATGCTGTATGCCCTCCAGGGCGCGCTGATGGAGTTGCACTGGAAGGACGTGCCGCAGGAAGTGAAGACGGCCTTGTTGCAGGAAGTTGGCGAGGAAGTGACCCGGCGGCGGCGCACGGTGAAGAGTCGAGGCACCTGGTGAACCCTGTTGCTTGTTTGCGGTGCGGTGAAACGCTGGTTGGCATTCACTGCAAAGTTGTGTGTCCGCGTTGCGGCTATCGCGAGGATTGCAGTGATGCCGTTTTGCCGGCAATGCTCATTGAAGTGATGCCCGACCCAGACCCATCACCGAGCCGGCCCGATGATTCAAGGGGCCTGCTTTTGGATGCGGATTTCGGCTAAAGTAACCGTGTCGCCCACAGGCTGAAGGGTTGGTTCAGAGATCTGTAGGCGTTGCTGAGTGTCGGCGTCATAGAGTCCCACCTTCAGAGAATAAAAGCCGGCTGGCGCGTCTGGCGGGATGGCGAGGGCGTGCTGATCAGTGACAAAGTCCATATCTCCGCGCCACGACCAGGTGGGGCGGTTGCCGTTGTCGGGTGGCCCGTCTTGCCCCACCAGCAACGTCTTGCCGTCGGCGGCCAAAACGTGGACAAAGACAATGTAGTTGGCGGGCGTTTGCATCACTGACATCCAGTACAATGTCAGTTGCAATTCATCTCCCGGCTTGAGGGTCTCTCTATTCAGGTCGAAGCCCCGGAAAGAAATCCTGTCGCCAAACCAAAAGTAAAGCGGGTGCTCTTGAAGCGGCGGAAGTTGGTAGACCACAATATCCATCCCGGCCACATTTTCCCCGGTCAGGCGTAGAACCTCTTTGACATCGTCCAGATATGCCTTGTTTGACTCTGCATCAAGGTCGGCCAGACTGTCTGTCGGATTACTGGTCATGCTGTTCCAGATCAGATATTCATAACCGCGAGACCGATAACTTCCTACCGACTCAGCAAAGATGCTGTCGGCAACATAGCGATGAAAGAGAGGCGGCGCGTAAATATACCAGTCGGGCATTTTGATTCGCTCGGAGACAACGCGCCCGCCCTGCGGCACATGCTGATCGAACCACTCGTCCAGCAACTTGACGGTGTATGGTTTGCTCCAGGCATGTTCATAAATCCAGATAAGCTCTTGGCCCCGAGTGTAAATGAATGGCGCATTGAATGCCACCAGCGTAGCCAAAGAAACAATCTCTGTTATTCGGCTCCATTTAGCATCGGCGGCTTTTGCAACGATATGGCTGACTATCCTCAAAATGGCCGCCATCCCGGCCACCCCCAGAAGATAAAAAGCCGAGGTCAGTGGTATCCAGTAAATTTCATGCGGAAAAGGCGGCGCCACTGACATCAACAAATAAAACATCAAGATGAAGCCAGCGAAACTGAGCGCCAGACCGCCGTCAATCAACTCGTTCCACTTTTTGGTGATCAGGGTATAGAGGGCGATTCCGGTTGCGATCCCTGCACCCCACAAATACCAGTTGCCGGCCACGACACCAGCGATGATACGGATATTGATCTCCCATGATTGCAGGCCAACGAGTTTGCCATCAGCCGTGATGTGCTTGATCGCGCCGTTGCCGGGCAAATTGACCAGGTTGAAGAGTTGGTAGTAGAACACAAGCCAAAGCGTCAGGGCAAGCAGTGCGCCGCTCCAGGCGATCAGGTGCGGCGCGAGTCTGGTCTTGAGGCCGCGAAAATAGAGAAGCGCATAAATGAATGGCAGGATCAGGGCAACGCCGGTTTGGTACTTAAACAGAAATGACAGGATGCCAGCCGCCAGAGCCAGATAAAGCCAAACAATTCGCCTATGGTCGCGGCCTTTGTATAAGCAGATAAATGTGAGCAAGCTGAAGAAGAGCCAGGGCGCGTTCGCCATGCCCCGCCGGCCTGCCTCAACCATCACCGGCCAAATCGTAGCCATCAAAGCGGCCACGAGGCCCACCACTTTCGACTTCCCCAGTTGACGACCGACCAGGCCGGAGACCACTACGCTGGCAAAGCCGAAGATACTACTCACAACCCGGGCAACCACAAAGTAGTCAAAGGCAGGAATAAGTTTTTCCCCTCGGACCGCTTCGACGATAATTTGCTCTCCGGCCAGCATGTAGAGCAAAGCGGGCGGATAGCCCAGCCCATTTTCGACGCTCGGCAAGCCGGTTTCCCGGATGGCTTTAGCCCACTGAAAATAATATGGCTCGTCGGGGCTGGAGTTGGTTGGGAGATCGTTAGTGAGATACGCAGTTCTGAGCCAGAGGGCCAGGAGGCAAAAGAGGATTAGGGGAAAATACCAGGTGAGAAGCTCAAGCTTGCGGGTAATGAGACTTTTGTAGGTTGTCATCATATTTGGGTTAGGCGCGCCCTCGCATCCCGGCAACGCTCGCAGTCCGGGTTGTGGCAGAGGAGGGCGGTGGGGTCTTTTTGAATTAGAGCCTCGGCGACCTCGATGAGCTTGACCGCCGGGATTCGTTGAACATTGGCCAGGCCAATCTGGCCGCGAATCACGTGAGGGTTGATGGCGTCGGTAATGGCGTCGAAGCCCGAGGAGTCGTTGGGCCAGGCGAGCTCGACGATCTTTTGCGGGGTGAGCGCCCAACGCACAAACGGCTTGCGCCCAGCACGCTCTTCGGCGACGTGAATGGTGGTGTTGACCCGGTGGGTGACGCCGAGCAGAAGCACGTCGCCGGAACGCTCGGCCAGCCATTTAAGCGGCGCGAACGGATCGTCGAGGGTTTGCCCGGCCAGCAGTTCGTCGGCGTCGGGGCCGGCGGCGGCAAACGAGAGCACCGGATGCGAACTGCGCTTAGCCGCCCAGTGGCCGAGCAGGGTGTTGGGGACCAAGCCGATATCGAGATGCGCCGGCAGGTTAGGCCGCCAGAATTCGGGCGAGTAACTGCCGTTGGAGCCATAATCCATTCCGTTCAGCTCCGGCCCGACTTCAGGGACGACGAGAGTTTGGTAAGTAAACGTGGGAACGACGACGGTGCGACACACCGCCGTGAGCGCGCCGACAATAGTGGCCGCGCCCCCGGCCACTTGCCCAAACGACGAAAGCGATGAATGAACAACAACCCGGCTGTGGCGTGTGAGACCCACTTCGCGCAAACCGCGCACCAGGTCGCGGTAGCCCACCCGGCCCGGAGTGGTGAGGGGAAGCCGCCGGATTGTTAATGACTCAAGTGGAACCATGATGGCCGATAGTATAGCCTAAAATTTCTCAGCGCCCCTTCCATTCGGCTTGACGTTTTTCCAAGAAGGCTTTCATGCCTTCTTTTTGATCTTCGGTGCTGAAGAGAAAGTAGAAAGCGCGGCGCTCATCGGCCAGGCCATCGCCGAGGAAGGACTCGAAGGCGTTGTTGACCGCCTCTTTGGCCAGACGCACCGCCAGCGGTGCGCGCCCGGCGATCTCGTTGGCCAACTTCAGAGCTTCACTTAGATATTGTTCAACTGGCATGATTCGATTGACCAGGCCGAATCTCTCTGCTTCGGCGGCGGAGAGAAAGCGGCCATTGAGGACCATTTCCATGGCTACGGTTTTGCCGACAGCGCGGGTGAGACGCTGGGTTCCGCCCGCCCCCGGCATCACGCCGAGGTTGATCTCCGGCTGGCCGAATTTGGCCGTCTCGGAAGCGACGATCATATCGCACGCCATCGCCAGTTCGCACCCGCCGCCCAAACAAAAGCCGGACACGGCGGCGATGACCGGCTTCTTCACCTTTCGCAATCGATCCCATTTGCTGATGCGATCATTGAGAAGCATGTCAACGGCCGAGGCGTCGGCCATTTCTTTGATGTCGGCCCCGGCGGCAAACGCCCGCTCGTCGCCGGTGATGACGATGGCTCCGACTGAGTCATCTTTGTCGAAGGCTTCGGCGGCGGCGGCCAGTTCTTCCATCACTGCCCCGTTGAGGGCGTTCAACTGTTTGGGACGGTTGAACCGGATCAACCCGGCCCGGCCATGCGTTTCGACGATGATGAGTTCGTAAGTCATTGCTATTCTCCTCGCAGTTCTTGCAAATGACGTTTGGAGTGTTCGAGGGTGCGCTCGGCCCACCACTGGACGGTGCGCAGACCAAATGTCGGGTGTCGCCCGACGCGCCCCCAACCGGCTGGCGGCAGGCGACGCAGAATCTCCAGTTCGGCTTGGCGCAGGGTTTTGTATTCGGCGAGCAGGTCGGTCATTGTGAGCGCCGGGTTTTGCGGCTGTGGAGTGAAGGAGTCAAGCGTGGGCGTGTCTTCGGCGAGGATGCGTTGCAGGCGAAGGCTGTAGGCATATCGCTCGACGTCGCACAAGCTTGAGAGGATGGCGCGCGGCGAGCGACCATCCGGTTTGACCGGCTCGCGCCAACGGCTTTGGGGAATTTCGGTGACGGCACCGGCGATCTCAGTGGCAATCGCCTCGAGGCGGTTGAGCAGGCGCTCCCGGTATTCGTAGAGTTGCTCCATTCACCTTTCCTTACGGACGGCGTAGCTTAATCGCACACGCATGATCTGGCTGAGATGCTCCCAGGTGTGAGAGAGAGCATAGTCGGCTTGCCAGGCCAGGGTGATGGGGCCGCGCACGGCATGGACGGCGGGGCGCGCCCAGTCGGCGGCCTCCAGCAGGGCCACTTCGGCGGCGCGGTCTTCGACAAAGTCGGCGACGATATTTTGGATCGGCTCTTCGGGGTTCCAGTGTTCTTTGTGGTAAGCGGCTTCGTCGAAGACTGGGAGAGTCGGGTTGTCTTCGCTCACGATGCGGGCGATGCGCGGGCGGAAGATGTGGCGCTCGACATCGCGAATGTGAGTCAGACACTCGTGAACCGACCACTCGGTTGGTTCCGGTTTCCAGAGAACGTCGGCGACGGGCATGAGGTCAATCTCGCGCGCGAGTTGATGGCTCTGGGCGCGCAGGAGGCGGAGGGTGTAAGTGTTGGGCAGGGTCATGAGAATGTCCTTTTGAGGATGGGGCAAACACACAGGTTTGCCCCTACGTGAGGGCGGTGACGAATTGTGGCAGGTAATCGTTGATTGAGGCGATTTGGCCTTTGGCTCTGCCGTCGAGATAGTGTGCGACGGCGGTGATGGCGGCGGGCAAAACAGTCAGCTTGCGCGTGCGGCGCTCGAAAAGGGCAAACGAGTCGCCTGCGCCGTCGTCAAGCCGGTTGAGAAAGATCGTCATCATGCCGTAGGCAAACAACTCCGTGATTTGTCGAGTCCAGGTTGGATGCTCGGCGCGTAAGTCGGCGGGCAGTTGCTCGGAGATGGGGCTTTCGGGAAGCAGGCCGGGATTCTTTTCCAGCATGTCGGCGAGCAGGCACTGGGTAAAGTCGTGAATGGCGAGACGCAGAATGTAATCGCGGTCGTCGCGGAAGGGCCAGGGCGGGCTTTCGCCGACGGCTTTGCGCGGCGGCATGAGCGAATAGACACGCTGAGGCGTGCCAAAGCCGAGCGAGTGAGTCGTCGGGTAAGCCAGGTTGGGCAGGATGATTAGCTCGGCAGACGCAGTTCCGAAGGCTTCGTCGAGAATCGTGGCGAAGTCAATGCCGTTGACGCGGGCTTGTACTTCGGCAACGGCTTCGGCCCAGGCCGAGTCGCTAGCGGCCCAATACGCCTCAAGCCCGGCCTCTGCCGCAAAGCTGTTGAGGTGGGCGGCGAGTTCGGCCTCGTCGTTCACGGCGCGGGCGAAGAGGAGGCGCGGGTCGGGGTCGGCGTTGAGGGCGGCTTGAACGTAGGCGACAGCCGGGTGCGATTTGAAATCCGCAACATGCTTCCTGAGGGCCGCCGCCTGCGGGTGGACGCCGCGCGGCAAGGGCCGCTGTTCGCGCTCCGGCCAGTCGGTGGCGGCAAGGACGGCGGAGAGGGTGCGGGAGCGAGAGTCGGTGAGGACTGTAAGAGATGACATGAGTTGATAAATTTCAAATTCTTAGGCCGGGCGCGCACTCTGAGCAATTTTGACAATTGCATCTAGCTTTTCCTTAACTTCGGGGGCAATCAGCTCAACAGGCACAAGCTCGGCCAGAACATGATAGTCGCTTTTGCGTAGAAGATTAGGCAATCCTAGTCGTTCAAAGAAGCTGTCAAACAGGCGATCAAGAAACTCGTCGCTAGCTTTGACTTCGTGCCACCAACGGTCTTCCGGGTTGCGTAACGCCACGGGCGGAACCAAATCGGTTATACACTCCTGCATGATAGCGCGACGTTTCTCAGCTTCAGCAATCGCAAAGAGCGGGCCAGGGTGATCAGCTTGTGCTGAGGCGGTGGCGTATGCTAATAGAACTTCAGGATAACAGAGATAGTTTTCGATTTCTCGGCGAAACCACATCGTTTCAATTAGCCCCGGTGGTTGCTGTAGTTCTCTCTCCAAACGATCGTAAATAGCGATGCCTACTAAATCCGGTTTAGCCTCGCGCAATCCAATGAAATGATCCCGTGCTCTTGAAGCTTGATTGCCTACATAGTGGACAAAGGGGCGCTCGAGATGGTCAGATGCCGGGTGCGTTAACTGACGGGCAAACGCCTGCAATATGGACAAATCCGTAGAACCCTCTAGGTAAAGAGTCCAGCCGTTTTGTTCTGCCTGGTAATACTGATCGAAGCCGATTTCAGCCAATGCCTTAAACACTTGTCGGCCACGGTCATTCATTCGATGCGGCTTGCCCACAAATGCCACAACTACATCGCGGCCAGCAGCTTCATTTAGTACAACCTCTGAATGACTGGCGGCGATAATCTGGCTGCCTTGCTGTCTGGCGATTTGGGTGAGCAATTGATAGGTTTGTCGCTGGCGGAAGATTTCCAGATGAGCATCAGGTTCGTCTAACAACAAGACAGCTCCTGGATTGGAATACAAATACGCTAATAGAAGAAGGGTTTGTTGCAAACCCCTGCCTGATGCTGAAAGGTCAAGACGTGTGCCGGACATTTCATGATAGGACATTGTGATCTCGCCGCGTTCAGTAATATAGTCGGGCTCGTCTAGAGCTACGCCAAACAACGCATGAGTATATTCACAAACTTCCCGCCATTGACCGGGCTTTTCCTGAGCAATTTGGTAGCACAGATTGCGCAATACCTGAGCAGTTTGTCCCTCGCCAATTAAAACGTTAATGCGACCCTCTTCCCATTTGGGTTCAACCGCGGCTAGACCAGACATTGGCGGCAGAAAGGCAATCTTTTGCTTTCCGGATTTCTCTGGGACGGGCATGCGAGTTCCATCTGCTCGAAGAAGTGGACGACAATAAAATGACTCTTCATTTGCATAGTCAAATTCCAAGCCGCATTGCCAAGCTTGACCCTCTGTGACACCTTCCACAGCAATTTCAATGCGTATATTTTGGGTTTGGGGTTTGCCATCTGCTCGTTGCAAATCGCGCACATGAAGATCGCGCCATAGGAGATTAGCGTTTGGCACTGGAGTAGCGATTAGGTCACGACGGCTGATGGTTACGCCAGGGCGCTTCTCTGGTGTTTGTTTCCTGCCACGTTTTTCGTTCCAGCGGCGTAGGCCAATATCCCATAATGCCAATGCTTGTAGTGCCGTGGTTTTGCCAGAATTGTTTGGCCCAATAAATACGACGGGATTCCCTAATTCAACTTCAATTGCACCAAAACGCTTGAAATTACGTACGGTTAAGCGTGTCAACATAGTCAGTTCTCCAAAACCCAAATCAACTCATCACCTTCCCCCCGTCCACATTAAACGCCTGGCCGGTGATGTACCTGGCGTCGTCGGAGCAGAGGAAGAGGACGAGGCCGGTCACGTCGTCGGGTTCGCCCAGGCGGGCTTGCGGGATGTCTTCGAGCCACTTCTTCATCTGGGCCTCGTTCTGGCGCAGGTGGGCGGTCATTTCGGTGATGATGACGCCGGGGCAGACGGCGTTCACCCGGATATTATACGCCGCGAACTCGCGGGCGCACTCGCGGGTGAAGCCGACCAGGCCGGTCTTGCTGGCGACGTAGGCGGCCCGGTCGCGCAGTCCGGCGGCCCGCCCGGCGATGGAGGAGATGTTGACGATGACGCCGCCGCCCTGTTCCTTCATATCCCGGCCAACCGTTTGCGAGCAGAGAAACGCGCCTTTGAGGTTGACGTTGAGGGTGCGATCCCAGGCCCACTCGTCGAGAGTCAGAATCGAGCCGGTGGGTTCGACTCCGGCGTTATTGATCAGCACGTCCACGCGGCCCCACTTTTCGAGAATTTCGTAGTGCATGGTCTGCACGGCCATTTTGTTGGCCACGTCGGCGATGATGCTAATCGCTTGACCGCCGCTATCGCTGATGGCTTTGGCCGTGGCATCGGCAGTGTCGGGGTTGACGTCGTTGACGACGACTTTTGCGCCGGCGGCGGCGAAGCGCAGCGCAATGGCTTTGCCGATGCCGCGACCGGCGCCGGTAATGAGGGTGACTTTGTCTTTCATAGTTGTGAAAAGTGAAACGTCAAACGACAAACGTCAATGGTGTCGTTTGTCGTTTGACGTTTGCTAAGGCTTGAATAGCTCCCAAAGCATCTTCGGCGAGAAGGCTTGCAGGGGATCGGTCTCGCCGAAGCAGATGTTCATGATCGTTTCGCGGATGTGCTTGTTGCTCGCGCCGCGCCCGAAGAGGCGGTTGAGCATGAAGGTGTTGTAGAAAAAGTTGCGCATCCGGGTGATGACGACGAAATAGTTTCTGAAGCGCGCGTTCAGGCGGCGCGGGTAGTCGCCCAGGCCGTTCAGGGTGAAGTCAGGCGCGGCCAAAATGGTCTCGGCGGCGATCTGGCCGGACTCGAGGGCGTAGTCTATGCCTTCGCCGGTGAACGGGTTGACGAGGCCAATGGCTTCGCCGACGGCGATCCCGCCTTCGACCATCACGGCGGCGTCGGGGAAATCGACTCTCAGTGGGTAGCCTTTGATCGGTCCGACCGGCCTGGCATCTTTGATCAACTCGCGCACGCGAGGGTGATCGCGATAGAAATTTTCCAGCAGGGAGCGCGGCGAGTTGGCGCGTGGGCCGAAGTAGCCGGCGCCGATGTTGGCCGAGGTGGGTGAGGTGGGAAAGAGCCAGCCGTAGCCGGGAAGCGGGATATGATCGAAGTAGAATTCGAGCCGGTCGGCGACGGGCGGCAGGTTCTCGAAGTATTGGCGGGCGGCGACCATGAGAGTCGGCTTGCCATGCAGGAATCCGGTTTTTTGCAGGAGCCGGGTAGCGGCCCCGGTAGCGATGACGGTGAGTTGGGCAGTGACGGTTGCCCCGTCCCCTTTGACTCCGACGATGCGATCGCTGTCTTTGATCGAGTCGGTGATGTCCAACTGATAAAATTTCGCTCCGGCGGAGAGCGCACGTTTGCGGATCTCGTCGTCTAAAATGAAGCGCGGGACGACGAGGGTGTAGCCGGGCAGGCCATTCATGCGCGGCACGCTGGCGGTGCAGAGGCGGCTGTTGGGCGTGTAGAAGTCGAGGCGATTGACGCGGAAGGAGCGGGCGGCGAGGCCGGCCAGCAAGCCCATTTGATCGAGGACGTGGAGGGCGCGCGGGCTGACGCCGTCGCCGCAGGTTTTGTCGCGCGGGAAGGTGGCCTTATCAATGAGGGCCACGTCGAGGCCGCCGCGGGCGAGGAAGTAGGCCGTTGCCGACCCCGCCGGCCCCGCGCCGACAATGGCAATGTCGTGCTTGTATTCTGTCACGGGCATTTCCAGGCGCCGTCTTTCAGCGCCAGGCCGAGGTAGGGAATCGGGTCGTAGGTGTTGTTGATGTCGAGTTCGTTTTTGTAGCCGCCATCGGGTTTGGATTGGACGACGGAGAAGTGCAGGTGGATGCCCACCGGGTTAGCCGGGTCGGCGGAGTAGTTGCCCTGGTAGCCGAGCAGAGTTCCGGCAGTGACGAAAAGCTCGCGCGTGCCGCGTGGGAAGTCTGAGAGGATGTAGGAGGCGCCGTATTGATCGGCTATGTGCGTGTAATACGTCCAAATCTGGCGAGATGGATTCAGCGGATCAGATGGATGGCGAATGATGATCGAGCTGACCCAGTCGGACTCTCGCGTGAGGTAGCCGTCGTAAGCGGCGACAACGGGCGTTTGATTCAAGTCGCTTCCCCCAAAGATGTCCAGCCCTTGATGCTTGTGGCCGGGCCGGAACGAGTCGCCCCAGCCGAAGCCGAGATAGCCGTCGGTAGGCAGAACAAACGGCGCGTCGCCACAGCGGTTCCCGGCGGCGATGGCGAGTTCGGGGTGGGCGGCGGGGTCGGTGAGCCACTGGCGCAGTTGGGTGAAGCGGGTTGCGCCGGTGACGAGCGGCGGCAAAAAGTAGTAGCCCAGAATCAACAAGATGCGAGACGACGCAGGCAAACTCCAGGCCATCGCGCCGTTGTTTGTTGATCCGGCTGAGGGTGGGACAGTGCGCTGGGTGGGCGGCGAGGAGATCGCCGATTACCTGGACGTGATTGCCCCGGCTGACTCGATGGAAGCCGCCACTCGCGCAACGTGGCAGTGGCTTACCTCGCCCGAGGCTCCGAAGTGGAACAAACTCGTGTTCTCCAACATTCCCGGCTGGACGCCCACGCCGCAAACGTTGGCGAGCCTGGCGACGGCTGACGGCTTGAAGGCCGAAGTGACTCAGCTCGACGTTTGCCCCATTGTCAACCTGCCCAACACGTTTGACGCCTACCTTCAACAGATTGATAGCAAACAGCGGCGCGAGATCAACCGCAAGCTACGCAAGGCGCAGGGCAGTGAAGACCCGGTGACGTGGTACATCGCCGACTCCAGCCGCGACATTGGCGCTGAAACCGAAGCCTTCATGGCCCTGATGGAAACCGCCTCTGAAAACAAGGCCGCCTTCCTCACGCCGAGAATGCGGGCCGCGTTCCACGACATTTTTGCCATTACCCAAAAACTGGGTCTGTTGCAGTTGGCCTTTCTTGAGGTAAGCGGCAAGAAAGTGGCGGCTTACGCGCAGTTCGATTACAACAATCGCATCTGGGTCTACAACTCCGGCATCAACCCTAACGTGGCCGCGGCGCTCTCGCCGGGCTGGGTTCTGCTGGCGCGGCTGATCGAGCAGGCCATTGCCAACGGGCGAACCAGCTACGACTTCATGCAGGGCAGTGAGGATTACAAGTACCGGTTTGGCGGGCAGGATACGGCGGTGATGAGGGTGACGATTGAAAAGTAAACAAACGCTCCGAAGGTTTCAAACCTTCGGAGCGTTTTTGATTAGCTCGTCCGCCCAGGCAATGTCGGTTTCAGTCAGCGGCGGCACGGGCGGCTGGGCATAATCCAATCTCAAGTCGAATGAGGCGCGATCGTATAATTCGTGGAGCACTCTGCCTAACTCAACCAGCGGCTCGGCGTCGCCGGGCAAGAGCGGCAATGAGAAGAGTGGAATGGGCTGGCGAAGATTGAAGGTGTATAAATGCGCGTGAGGCCGCCTTGAGCCGCGGCTGACTAAAATGCGGTAATCGCTGCGAACCGGCTTGCCAATCACTGACATCGGTTCGCCGGCTCTCAGCAGGTCAACCTCAACTAGGTTAGTTCGGGATTTGAAAACGTCATCCCGTTTTGCTTCATAATCCTCACGTCCCCCGCTGTGCAGTTTGTTCACTGGAGACAAGAGTTCCAGAACCGTCACCAGCTTTCCGGTAGCAACCTCGTGTACTTCCAGGAAATGCTCGCCCACCTCGTCGTTCATGGGAACATCCACCTCTAAAACCCCGGCTTCGGCAAGAGGCAACGCGCTCAAAGTCTGTGACTCTTTGTGAGGAATCACAGCGATGTCGGGGCGACCGACGAATACGACATCATCTGGTTTCAGCAGGTAAGCTCGACGCTCCAACGCCACATAGTAACGTGGGCGAAGAACTGGCGCTAGCGCGTCGGCAATAGCGGCGATCAATCTGTTGTGAACATCCGGCCAGAGTGCAGGATGCTCAAGGTAGGGATCCATTCCTGGAAATGGCGAGCGCATGACGTGATTTTAAGTCTGTCTGGGTGCCAAGTCAATGAACCATTCCGTCTCAAACGCCCACGACTCGCCCGGCTTGAGCGTGACCAGCGGGCCAAGCCATTCGAGTTCCATGTAGGCCGGGTCGGTGTTGCTCCACGTTTCAAGGTTGCAGTTGTCGGGGTGAGGCAGGTTGGCGTGAGGGGCGAAGCTGGCGCGGAATGACTTGGCCCAGTTCTTGGCCTGATACTCGCCCCAGCCTTCAGACGTGAGCGCCCCCGTCTTCCATTTCTTGTCGCCTTTGAAGTGCAACTGATCGCGCCGAAACTTCGGCGGCGTGAGGGCCAGAGTCTTTCGCGCGCCTTCGCTCGGATAGACGGCCCAGCCCGGCGTTGGGAACTGAGCGACGGCCCAAGCGGCCCACGTTTGAGTTGTGTCGCTCGCGTTGTGAATTGACTCACGCACGGCCACTTTCTTCTCGCCCGCTCGCAAAGTGATCTGCCGACTCAACTGAAGGCCGCTCCACGGAATGATCGGGCCGCGCAGGTGAAGACTGGTCGCCACCGGCGAGTCGGTTTGACCGACGACGGCCCATTCGACGTTATCCATCTCATCCGACAACGCATTCGGATCGGGCCACCGACTCTGCGGGGCGAGCCAGGTCTTGTAGCCGCCCCAATTCATCCAGTTGCCCATTGCTGGATCACCCCCGGCTTCGCCTTTGAGGAGCGGCTCGTTGATCCAGAACAGGTTTTGCTTGCGGACGATCAACTCCATCGCCCGCCCACTGAGAGCCGGGACGACGGTGAGCGAGAGGCGCTTGTTTGAAAGCTGATAAGCCGGGCGATCAAAGAAAGTAGTGTGAGTGAGGGTCATGATGTAAGTTTAGCCGCCTCACGATAGATGAGCGTGTACAACACCAGCGTGAACACGGCGGTGAAGAGCAGAAAGCCGAGAGCAAGCGGCCCGGCGCAGGCGTAGCTGAACGCGAACAATATCAGGCCGGTTCGAGCTTCAAAAATGACGACCGGCATGGCGATGAAAATTGGGATGACGAGAATGATGGCCGTAACCAACGCGGCGAGGCCGGACAGGCCGACGACTAGAAGGAACGCCCACCAGCCGACGCGCAAGACACTGCCCGCTCGCCCAAACGCTTTGCGCGGCGTGAAGTCTTCGAGGGCGATGGACATGATGGCCAGCAATAGCACCAGGTTCAAAATGGTGGTGATCGGCGTCAGGCCGGTTTGAGCCAGATTGATCAGCCTTGCGCCGAGCGGCGATTTGTCGCCCAGGAGGATAAGGGCCAGCGAGGGCAGGAGGCCGAGGGCGATGATGATCAGCCCGAAGGTGAGGCTGAGTTTGACGATGTTGGCAACGCGGCTTTTGCCCAGGCGTAGCATTTCGCCCAACGAGGCTTTGCCGCCTTCTGCGGCCAGGGCCGCGCCGCGCATCGTGGCGGCCTGAAGGATGAGGGCAACGGCTGTGGTTGCAATCAACACCATGAAGGCCACGAAGGTAATGCCAACCCACGCCAGGCCGGGCACGCTTTGCAAGCGGCGAACGAAGAACAGCAGTTGCGGGTCTGCGATTGGGAAGGTGACGGCTGTTGCCACGGCGCTAAACGAGAACGAGAGCAAGCCCGCCGGGATGAAGACGGCGAACAGGAGCAGAGTGAGCAACCACAGCGGCCAGCTTCGCCAGGTGATGCGCCACGAGTCGCGGAGGATGAGGCCGAGATTCATTCCCACTCAATCGTCGCCGGCGGCTTGCTTGAGATGTCGTAAGCCACGCGGTTGACGCCTTTGACTTCGTTGACAATGCGACTGGAGACTTTGGCCAGCAAGTCATAAGGCAAGCGCGCCCAGTCGGCGGTCATGAAGTCGTCGGTGGTGACAGCGCGCAAGACAATGGTTTCTTCATAAGTTCGATAGTCGCCCATCACGCCGACGGACTTCACCGGCAGGAGAACGGCAAACGCTTGCGCCGTATCACCTCTCAACATTCCGGCGGCGCGCAGTTCATCGGTGAAGATTTTGTCGGCAGCGCGCAGTTTCTCTAAACGCTCCCAGGTCACTTCGCCCAAACAGCGGATGGCGAGACCGGGGCCGGGGAACGGTTGCCGCCACACCATTTCGTCGGGCAGGCCAAGTTCTGCGCCGACAGCCCGCACTTCATCTTTGAATAAGAAGCGCAGTGGCTCGACGAGGCTGAATTGCAAATCGTCGGGGAGGCCGCCGACGTTGTGGTGGGTTTTGATCTTGGCCGCTTGCTCCCGCCCTTTGCCGCTCGACTCAACGACGTCGGGATAAATTGTGCCTTGCACTAAAAATTTGGCGTCGCTCCCAAGCCGCCGCGCTTCGCGCTCGAAACAGCGGATGAATTTTTCGCCGATGATCTTGCGTTTGCGCTCCGGGTCGGCCACGCCGGCCAGCGCTTCCATGAAGTCTTCGACGGCATTGACAGGGTGCAGCTTCGCGTGCAGGTTCTCGCGGAACGTGGCGACGACTTGCCCGGACTCGCCGGCGCGCATGAGGCCGGTATCAATGTAGAAGCAGGTGAGTTGGTCGCCGACGGCGCGATGGACGAGGGCGGCGGCGACGGTAGAGTCCACACCCCCGCTCACGGCGGCCAACACTTTGTCACTGCCCACTTGCGCCTGAATCTTCTGAATCGCATCGTCCACAATCGAGCCGGGAGTCCACTCAGCTTTGATTTCAATTTGTCGAATGAAAGCTTGGAGAATTTCACGCCCGTGCTGGGTGTGGTTGACTTCGGGGTGAAATTGGAGGGCGAAGAGCCGCCGGGTTGAATCTTCCAGGGCGGCGATGGGGCAGTTGGGGCTGGTGGCGGTGACGGTGAAGCCGGGAGGAAGTTGATCAACTTTGTCGCCGTGGGACATCCAGACGTAGTGCGTGTTGCGTATTCCGTAAAACAGGGTTGAGTCACTTGACGTTTGAATGTTGGTGCGGCCGTATTCGCGTTGGGAACCGGGCGCAACGTGGCCGCCGAGGGCGCGAGCCATGAGTTGCATGCCGTAGCAGATGCCGAGGACGGGCAGGCCGGAGTCGAGGACGTAGGCGGGCAGAGTCGGCGCGCCGGGTTCGTAGACCGAGTTGGGGCCGCCGGAGAGGATGAAGGCTTTGGGTTGCAGGGCCAGAACTTTTTCGGCGGGCGCGTTCCAGGGGAAGAGTTCACAGTAGACGCGCGCTTCGCGGACGCGGCGGGCGATGAGTTGCGAGTATTGTGAGCCGAAGTCGAGGATGACGATGGAGTCCATGTGTCAGGCGAGAATGATCTTGCCGTCGCTCATGTCGGTGACAATGCCGAGAGCTTCGATGGGCACGGCCAGAGGCGCCAGCGCCGCCCGCCCGCCTTCAAAGGTTTTTTCGATCACGGCCCCAATGCCGACGACGGTGGAGCCGGCGGCTTGAGCGAGGCGGGCCAGGCCGAGGATGGTTTGGCCGGTGGCGAGAAAGTCGTCAATGATCAGAATCCGCTCGCCGTGAGACAAGTATTCTGGCGAGACGATGAGTTCGACGGTGCGGCCTTTAGTGTGCGAGGGAGCGAGGGTGAGGAAGATTTGATCGGGCATCGTGATCGGTTTTGTTTTGCGGGCGTAGACGACGGGGACGCCGAGGTGCAGGGCGGTGGTGAGAGCAGGGGCGATGCCGGAGATTTCGGCGGTGAGAACTTTGGTGGCGCCGACAGATGAAAAGCGGGCGGCCAGTTCACGCCCGCATTCGTTCATCAAAACCGGGTCAACCTGGTGATTAATGAAGCCGTCAACTTTGAGGATGCCGTTGCCGAGATTACGGCCTTCTTTGAGAATTCGTTCTTTGAGTGCGTTCACAGTTTTGCCTCCTGGAAATGATGGCGGCATTGTACCGCGCCTTGAATAGAGGTTCAATCTGTTTGTGAATCAATTTTGAAATTGCCCTTGACACGCTTGTATGACAGTGTTATTATCTCCGTCGTTGAAGTGCAGTCTCGTCCGTAACACAAGCGCGGAAAGACAAACCAACTAAAGAGACAAAGAGGCCCGCAGAGACCAGAGCTGTAAAGTTTGATAGGTCTGCAATCCTCGCCGATGAGAGCAAGATGCATCGGCGTTTTGCGTCTCCGGGTCTTGACAGACAGAAAGCGGAGTGGTAAACTCGCCCCGCTCTGTTGGAACCTTTACAACTGAATAGTGACAAGAAATGCACAATATGGGTCCAGCATCCCACCAACTGGTGGGAAAAAATTCCAATGACCGAAGACAGGCTTGTCCTGTTTGAAAGTCTGATGAAGAGTTCGATCCTGGCTCAGGATGAACACTGGCGGCGTGCTTAATACATGCAAGTCGAACGAAGAGTGTAGCAATACTCTCTTAGTGGCGAATGGGTGCGTAACACGTGGGTGACCTACCCCGAAGTGTGGAATAACAGTTCGAAAGAACTGCTAATACCGCATGTGGTCCCGGGTTTTAGAAAACCGGGTCTAAAGCAGAAATGCGCTTCGGGAGGGGCCTGCGGTCCATCAGCTAGTTGGTAGGGTAATGGCCTACCAAGGCAACGACGGATAGGGGACCTGAGAGGGTGACCCCCCACACTGGCACTGAAACACGGGCCAGACGCCTACGGGTGGCAGCAGTAAGGAATATTGCCCAATGGACGAAAGTCTGAGGCAGCAACGCCGCGTGCGCGATGAAGGCCTTCGGGTCGTAAAGCGCTTTTAGGGAGGATGAGGAAGGACAGTACTCCCAGAATAAGGTACGGCTAACTACGTGCCAGCAGCCGCGGTAAAACGTAGGTACCGAGCGTTATCCGGATTCACTGGGCGTAAAGCGCGTGCAGGTGGTTTGGTAAGTCGGGCATGAAAACTCTTGGCTCAACTGAGAGACGCTGTCCGATACTGCCAGACTTGAGGGTGTGAGAGGGAGGTGGAATTCCGCGTGTAGTGGTGAAATGCGTAGATATGCGGAGGAACACCAGTGGCGAAGGCGGCCTCCTGGCACACTCCTGACACTCAGGTATCGACCCCCTCGGTGCCGCAGCTAACGCGATAAGTACTCCGCCTGGGGACTACGGCCGCAAGGCTAAAACTCAAAGGAATTGACGGGGGCCCGCACAAGCAGCGGAGCGTGTGGTTTAATTCGAGGCTACGCGAAGAACCTTACCCAGGTTTGACATGCAAGTAGTAGTGAAGCGAAAGCGGAACGACCCTTCGGGGAGCTTGCACAGGTGATGCATGGCTGTCGTCAGCTCGTGCCGTGAGGTGTTTGGTTAAGTCCAGTAACGAGCGCAACCCTTAGGGTCAGTTACAAGTGTCTGGCCCGACTGCCGGTCTTAAGCCGGAGGAAGGTGGGGATGACGTCAAGTCAGCATGTCCTTTATATCTGGGGCTACACACACGCTACAATGGGTAATACAATGGGTCGCCAACCCGCGAGGGGGAGCCAATCCTAAAAAATTACCCTCAGTTCAGATCGCAGGCTGCAACTCGCCTGCGTGAAGTCGGAGTTGCTAGTAAACGCAGGACAGCTATACTGCGTTGAATACGTTCCCGGGGCTTGTACACACCGCCCGTCACGTCATGGGAGCTGATAACACCTGAAGCCGGTGGCCTAACTGCAAAGAGGGAGCCGTCGAAGGTGGGATCGGTGACTGGGACGAAGTCGTAACAAGGTAGCTGTAGCGGAAGCTGCGGCTGGATCACCTCCTGTCTAGGGAGTTCCGAATGATTGCCTTCGGGTGGTTGTTCTACTCCTAAGCTTGATCCCATTTCGTCCTTTCTTGTCACTATTGAGTTGTAAAGGCCAATGCCGTCAGACATTGTCGGGCCTTTAGCTCAGTTGGTTAGAGCATCCCTCTGATAAGGGGAAGGTCTCTGGTTCAAGTCCAGAAAGGCCCACCTTATTACCCTGAGGCCGGGCCGAAGGGTATGGGGATGTAGCTCAGTTGGGAGAGCGCCGCCTTTGCAAGGCGGATGTCAGGGGTTCGAGCCCCCTCATCTCCACCAGGGCTTATTGAGGAAACAATTCGCTTGGTGAAGCAGTTGACTTTCAAAGAATAGTTTTGGCAAGTCGCGTCAAGGTCTTTTATCGAAGGCCCGGCGATTGCCGGGCCTTCTTGTCTCTTTTACAAACAGGGTAGTACTGTTGGCACTCGATGGATGGACTGGAAAATGCTCCAGGGCATCCATCGGCGGTCAACGCCGGGTCGCGTAGGTTGCGGCCAGCACCTTTCAAACTGAATATTCATGAGAGACAAAAGAACAAAAGGTCTTTGAAAAAAACATGTAATGCGAGAACTTCAATTTCTCCGCATCACGTGAATTAAGCTACTAAGGGCGTACGGTGGATGCCTTGGCGTCAAGCGCCGAAGAAGGCCGTGGATCACTGCGATAAGCCTCGGGGAGCCGTGAACAGGCGCTATATCCGGGGATGGCCGAATGGGGAAACCCATGCAAGTAACCCTTGCATATCCGTGTATGAATCTATAGTGCACGGAGGGGAACGCGGGGAACTGAAACATCTAAGTACCCGCAGGAAAAGAGATCATTCCGCAAGTAGTGGCGAGCGAACGCGGATCAGCTCAAACCAGTGGAGCTTGCTCTACTGGGGTTGTAGGACCCAGCATATGGAAGTCAAAAACTGGAAGGTTAGTCGAATTGTTTCTGGAAAGTCGAACCACAGAAGGTGACAGTCCTGTAGACAAAAACATTCCAGCTTCCGCTGGGCACCTGAGTACTACCGGGCACGCTAATCCGGTAGGAATCCGGGAAGCCCACTTCCCAAAGCTAAATACGCTTGATGACCGATAGTGAACAAGTACCGTGAGGGAAAGGTGAAAAGTACGGCTGCTAGCCGAGTGAAATAGAACCTGAAACCGTATGCTTACAATCAGTCCGAGGACTATGCCCGGCTTGCCGGGAATGTCTGAGGGCGTGCCTTTTGGAGAATGAGCCGGCGAGTTCATCTTTGTGGCAAGCCTAAGCGAGAAACACGCGGAGGCGCAGCGAAAGCGAGTCTTAATAGGGCGCCTAGTCGCAAGGATGAGACACGAAACCTGGTGAGCTACCCATGGCCAGAGTGAAGCGGGACTAAACCCCCGTGGAAGCTCGAACTCACTAATCTTGCGAAATTAGGAGATGAGCTGTGGGTAGGGGTGATATGCCAATCGAACTAGGAGATAGCTTGTTCTCCCCGAAATAGCTTTAGGGCTAGCGTCACACGTTCAGTAACGGAGGTAGAGCACTGGATTGGCTAGGGGGCTTACTGCTTACCAAACCAAACCAAACTCCGAATGCCGTTACTCCAGAGTGTGGCAGTCGGACTACGGGTTATGAGATTCGTGGTCGAGAGGGAAAGAACCCAGATCATCAGCTAAGGTCCCTAAATCCATGCTAAGTGGAAAACGATGTGAGATTGTTTAGACAGCCAGGAGGTTGGCTTAGAAGCAGCCACCCTTTAAAGAGTGCGTAATAGCTCACTGGTCAAACGATCTTGCGCGGACAACTTAACGGGGCTAAGCATGGTACCGAAGCTATGAACTCGTCTTTGACGAGTAGTAGGGGAGCGTTCCGCAAGCGACGAAGTCAGATCGAAAGAACTGGTGGAGCGAGCGGAAGTGAGAATGCCGGCTTGAGTAGCGTAAAACACGTGAGAACCGTGTTCACCGTAAGTCTAAGGTTTCCGACGGAAGGTCAGTCCGCGTCGGGTTAGTCGGCCCTAAGCCGAGGCTGAAAAGCGTAGGCGATGGACATCCGGTCAACATTCCGGAACCGCCGAGAGTGAGCGAAGGAGTGACGCAGAATGGTAAACCAGCCTCCCCACTGGACATGGGAGGTGCAAAGCCCGTAGGCTTTGAGGCTCGTAGGCAAATCCGCGAGCCGAGCTGAGGGGTGATAGCGTGGCGCAAGCCTGAAGTGGTCGAGCCAAGCTGCCGAGAAAAGCTTCGTAGCGTTGAGTGCTAGGCGTCCGTACCGCAAACCGACACTGGTAGACGGGTAGAGTATACCAAGGTGAACGGGAGAACTCTCTCTAAGGAATTAGGCAACATGACCCCGTAACTTCGGGAGAAGGGGTGCCCCCTAGCGTGAAACTGATCATGTGGAGCGCCGGGGGGTCGCAGTGAAATGGCTCTAGTGACTGGTTAACAAAACCACAGGTCTCTGCAAAGCCGCAAGGCGATGTATAGGGGCTGACACCTGCCCAGTGCCGGAAGGTTAAGGGGAGTGGTTAGACGCAAGTCGAAGCTACGAACCGAAGCCCCGGTGAACGGCGGCCGTAACTATAACGGTCCTAAGGTAGCGAAATTCCTAGTCGGGCAAGTTCCGACCCGCACGAACGGTGTAACAACTGGAGCACTGTCTCAGAGAGAGACCCGGCGAAATAGAAGTGGCAGTGAAGATGCTGCCTACCCGCAGCAGGACAAAAAGACCCCGTGGAGCTTTACTATACCCTGGAGGCTTCGAACCTGGGCTTTCGGGCTCGGGGGAGCCGCAATGTGAAATACCACCCTGACGAAGTTTTGACCCTAACCTCGCACCCTTATCGGGGCGGGGGACCGTGCCAGGCGGGTAGTTTGACTGGGGCGGTCGCCTCACAAAGTGTAACTGAGGCGCCCAAAGGTTCCCTCAGGCTGAATGGAAACCAGCCGTAGAGTGTAAAGGCACAAGGGAGCTTGACTGCAAGGCCAACACGCCGAGCAGAGACGAAAGTCGGGCTTAGTGATCCTACGGTACCGAGTGGAAGGGCCGTGGCTTATCGGACAAAAGCTACCCCGGGGATAACAGGCTGGTGATATCCAAGAGTTCACATCGACGATATCGCTCGGCACCTCGATGTCGGCTCATCGCATCCTGGGGCTGGACAAGGTCCCAAGGGTTGGGCTGTTCGCCCATTAAAGCGGTACGTGAGCTGGGTTCAGACCGTCGTGAGACAGGTCGGTCTCTATCCGCTGTGGGCGTAGGGGATTTGAAGGGATCTGCTCCTAGTACGAGAGGACCGGAGTGGACAGACCTCTGGTGTGTCAGTTGTCATGCCAATGGCACCGCTGAGTAGCTACGTCTGGCAGAGATAACCGCTGAATGCATCTAAGTGGGAAACTCGCCCTAAGATTAGATCCCCCGTGGCGTTAAGCCAGAAAGACCGCAGAAAGACTATCTGCTTAATAGGCGACCTCGTGTATGCTCTGTAAGGAGCGAGCGAAGGCGTACTAATGGTCGAGGGCTTAATTCAATCAACGTGGTGCGGAGAACTTGAAGTTTTGGCAGTTACATGTTTCTTTGAATATTCAGTTCAACAACGTAAAATCGTCTCTTGGTGATTTGTGCGGCGGAGGTACACCCGGTCCCTTCCCGAACCCGGAAGTTAAGACCGCCAGCGCCGATGGTACTTGGTGGGAGACCGCCTGGGAGAGTAGGTCGTTGCCAAGGGGCTTTTTGCAAATTACGAAAGTAGTTTGATCAGAAAACGCCTGATCGCGAAAGCGAGTCGGGCGTTTTCTGTTTAAACCGGTCAGCGAAAGCCGCCGGCCAGCCACCCGCCCATCAGCCCCGACAACAGAATCAACGTCATCGGCAGAACCCAGCTTTCCGCTGGCAACAGCGGCACCGGCGGCCACCACAACCGCGCGCTCGCGCCCCACAGCATCGCCGCCAGCCCCACAAACGGCTCGTAGCGGGCCGCCGCCCGCGCTGCCAACGCCCCCACCATCACTGGCGGCGCGGCAAACGAGATGGCCGTCAGGGCCATCAACAACATCGTCTCCCCCAAACCGCTTCTTGGCCCGGCGGCCTCCCACCACTGCGGCGCCGCCCACAGCGCCAAACGAAAGGCGGCATACCCGATCACGTTGCCGCCCAACACTGAAAGCATCACTCGCGCAAAACTTTTCATCCCTGACACGGCTATAATCATAGCATGATGCCTTTGCTTGATCGCCTGCGCCTCGATCCCAAATTCATGGCCAACGTCGCCGCCTGGGAAAAGATTCCGTCGCGCTCGGCGCGCTACGCCGATTTTCCAAAGCGACTCGACTCGCGGCTGATCGAAGCCCTGAACCGGCGCGGCATCTCGTCGCTCTACACCCACCAGGCCGACTCAGTGGAAGCCGCCTTGCGTGGGGAAAATCTGGTCGTCGTCACCGGCACCGCCTCCGGCAAAACGCTGTGCTACAACCTGCCCATTCTGCAAACATGCTTGCACGACTCCTCCGCCCGCGCCCTCTATCTCTTCCCCACCAAAGCCCTTGCCCAGGATCAAGCCGCCGAGTTGAGCGCTCTAACCTCTAACCTCCAACCTCAAATCTCCATCCGCATCTACGATGGCGACACTTCGCAAAACCAACGTCCCGCTATCCGCCGCGAAGCCCAATTACTAATAACTAATCCCGACATGCTCCATACCGGCGTTCTTCCTCATCACACCAAATGGTCAGAGTTGTTCGCTAACCTGCGCTGGGTGGTGCTAGACGAACTGCACACCTATCGCGGCGTGTTCGGCTCGCACGTGGCCAACGTCATCCGGCGCTTGAAACGCATCTGCAAGTTTTACGGCAGTGATCCGCAATTCATCTGCGCCTCGGCCACCATTGCCAACCCCAAAGAACTGGCCGAGAAACTGCTCGAAGCGCCGGTGACACTCGTGAGCAACGACGGCTCGCCCCGCGCCGAAAAACATTTCATTCTCTACAATCCGCCACTCATCGATCCTGCGCTTGGCCTGCGCCGCTCTTACACGTTGGAAAGCAAAGAGATCGCCGCCCAGTTTATCGGCGATGGTGTGCAAACGGTTGTGTTTGGCCGCGCCCGCGCCACCGTCGAAGTTCTGCTTGGCTACGTGCGCGACGCGGCGGAGAAATTTCAAATTGACCCCAAAGCCATTCGCGGCTATCGCGGCGGCTACCTGCCTAACGAGCGGCGCGAGATCGAGCGCGGTCTGCGCGACGGCTCGGTGCGCGGCGTGGTGGCCACCAACGCCCTCGAGCTTGGGGTGGACATCGGTCAACTTGGGGCGGCGGTGATTGCCGGCTACCCCGGCAGTATCGCCAGTTTGTGGCAACAGGCGGGCCGGGCGGGCCGCCGATCAGAAACGTCAGCCGTTGCCTTCGTGGCCTCCGCCGCGCCGCTCGATCAGTACATCGCCCTCCACCCGCGCTACATTTTCGAGTCGTCGCCCGAACACGCCCTCATCAACCCCGACAACCTTGCCATTTTGCTCAGCCACGTTCGTTGCGCCGCGTTTGAACTGCCGTTTGAAGAAGGCGAAACTTTTGGTGAAGCCGGTGAGGCGTTGTTGGAGATTTTGGAAGAGTCGGGTGAGGTGCACGAGTCGGGTGGAACGGCGACGTGGGTGGGGGACTCTTACCCGGCAGAGGCGGTATCCCTGAGAACGAGCGGTGATGATCGTGTCGTCATCCAGGACGTGACCGACGGCAAACCCGTCGTTATCGGGGAAGTGGATTCTGTCCGCGCCCCGATTCACGTTCACACCGGTGCCGTCTATCTGCATGAAGGGCGGCAGTATCTTGTCGCCGAGTTGAAATGGGATGAACGCATCGCAACGGTGACGGCGACCGAAGCCGACTATTACACCCAGGCCAGCGAGTCGGCGACGTTGGAAGTGCTGGACGTGACCGACGCCGACGAACGCGGCCCGGCGCGCAAGGCGCACGGCACGGCGTTGGTCACCTCGCAGGCGAGCGGCTATCGCAAAGTCAAACGTTACACGCACGAGACAGTTGGCTTTGGCGAGATTGATCTTCCGCCGCGCGAGTTTCAGACGACGGCTTACTGGTTGTGGATCGCGCCGGAGATCGCCGAGCAGTTGATGGACGAGGGTGTGTTGCTTAGGCCGAACGATTACGGTCCAAACTGGGAAGCGCAAAGAAACGCCGCCCGTGCTCGCGACAACTTCCGTTGCCAGCAGTGCAACGCCGTTGAGCCACGCGACGGCCCACAGCATCACGTCCATCACCTGCGCCCGTTCCGCGAGTTTGGCTACGTGCGCGGCGAGAACGAAAATTACAAACTCGCCAACGAACTCGATAACTTGATGACGCTCTGCCCGTCGTGCCATCGCCAAGTCGAGTCGGCCAATCGCGCCAAATCGGCGCTGGGCGGGCTGGCTCATGCTCTGGGCAACCTGGCCCCGCTTTACCTGATGTGCGACCCGCGTGACCTCTCTAACCTGGTCGAGTCGAAATCGAAAGAGACCGGCGGCCCGACGATCACGTTTTACGACGGCGTGCCGGAAGGCATCGGCCTGAGCGGGCGGCTCTACGAACTGCATGATGAGCTTCTGCGCGGGGCGCTGGAGTTGGTGCGCGACTGCCCGTGCAGTGACGGTTGCCCGGCCTGCATTGGGCCGGTTGGGGCGGATGGCGGGGAATCGAAGGCGTTGACGGTGAGGCTAGTGGATGCTTTGATGAGGTAGCGATTAAGTACGAAATGGTGACGAGTCAGTTTCGTTTTCTACTTAAAGACTTAAGAACCTGAAAAGCTTGGTCTAATGTACCTCCACTGTTCGCAATCCATTCAGGTGGTTTGTTGGGGTCAACACTAAACCAAAATGTATCTGTACCTTCTACCCCTTTATGTTGTGGCTTGTGCCCAATCACCTGCTTCCTAAGCAGAGCCTTGCTTACAACCCAACAATGTGCTTGAAATGGTGAAACCCCTAAACAGACTGCATACTCATAATCTTGTTCTCGAATCTGCTGAAACTTGTAAATACCGCTTTTCCAAAGCGTAGAGAATTTTATTTCTACGCGATGACCGTTTAGCAACAAATCTGCTTCAGAGTTGTTACTTGAATCGATCATCAAACCTTTAGCGGCACACCAAGCAGCAACCATACGCTTCCCCATTTTGCCACGAGAAGCAGACGGCAACTTTCGCACCCAAGCAAAGGGACTACCTTCCCAGGCCTCATCGAGTTCGTCGAACTCTGGACGAATGTGCCTCGTTATAGTAGCAAGCAGTTCAAAATCAGAACTCGCTTCTTGTTGGCCCACGTCTTTTTCCTTTGCTATGCGTTGCGAATTCCAACCATTCTATATTTGATTTTCCTTCAAGTGATTTAGCTGTCTTCTTCATCGCTTTCTTGCTGTTGCTAAGTAGAATAAATTTCCGCCCCAGCTTCAAACAGGTTTCTCCAACAGAACCATCAATAGCAAACAATTGAACGACCAGATCTTTTCGGTTCGATGATGCTTTTATAATTTGGCTGAGAAGCCCATTAGGAGTCAACTCTTCAAACCAAGTATCTGTTGGTAGCTTTCCCCTGCTCCTTTTCTTTTTTCCGACGAGATTAGGAGCCATGTAAGCGAGTCGATCTATATCATCAGTGTTGAAGATGTAGTTGTCGAAATCTTTGATGTACACAAGGATATTGTCGTGCTTCTCAAGCCATCGTCTCTCGGATTTTTGTCGAGTATTCGAATATACCCAGATGGCTTCATTGAGAAAATTATCTGACCCGAAAATTTCGTCTAATAGTAAAGCTTTACAATAATGTGCTTTTTCGGGAGTGGAGTGGAAATAAATTGTTCCTTTAGATGACAAAACCCTGCGAGCTTGTACGAGCCTGGGCTCTAAAAATTCCAAGTATTGATCATATAGGTCAGTATATTTTCTGGAGCCAATCGTAATCGCTTTGGTGCTTTCGTTGCTTAGGGGCAATCGCCAAAGATTGTCAATTTCCACAGGCGGCTTTATATAAATAAGAGTTGCTGAACCGTCATCTAACTCTTCTAGTATTTTCAAGTCATCGCCGAAATATATCCGATTCTTCATAGCGAGGAATACCAAGTAATATCATCACGAGCGCCGAATCTTTTCTTCATTACTTCTATTGCCTGGTGATTGTTATCAACTAAAATGAATTTTCGCCCAAGTCGCAAACAAGCTTCACCAGTCGTTCCACTTCCCGCAAAAAAATCCAATACAACATCGCCTGGATTTGACGAAACCTCCAGTATTGGGTTAATAATGCCTAATGGCTTCTGTGTAGGGTATCCCGTTTTTTCTTTGCTAGCAGTTGGTACAATTGTATGCCACCAAACATCAGCTGTCGAAACACGGAGTGAGCCTTTCCTCTTAGGATGTGTTGCAAAGGAATGTTCATTGAAGATATATTGCTTTGGGTCCTTGACATAAACGAGTATATTGTCGTGCTTCGCGGGCCATCGTGTCTTTGATTTGCCACCATAATCATATGCCCAAATTATTTCATTAAGGAAATTAGTTGGGCCAAAGATTTTGTCTAGAAGAATCCTGCAGTAGTGAACCTCTCTATAGTCAATATGAAAATACAACGCCCCACGATCCGACAATACTCTCCTAGCCTCTTGAAGCCGAGGTTCCATAAATTCTAGAAATTCATCGCCAAAATTGTCAGCATAAGATTTCGTTCCAAGATTAATCGTTTCGTATCGCTGTTCTTTAAAACCAACTCGATCTCCACTAGGTGTTTGCTTGACTTTGATATAAGTTCTACTTTGCGATTTGCCCGTGTTGAAAGGGGGGTCAATATAAATTAGATCTACCGAATTAGGATGTAATTCTTCGAGCACATTGAGGTTGTCTTCTTGGTATATATAATTCATAGGTTATCTCCGGTGTAGAACTGATATTCTATATCATTTGCGTTACTACGCAACCTGTTGCATCATCTTACTACAAGGTTGTTTTAGGAAAGCCCGTTTTGTAGAATGCAGGTGAATTATGCTTCAACTAACATCTCGTGTCACTATTCTCGCTGTCGGCGTCGAGCATTATAAGAATCTTGGCCCACTTGAAGGTCCAGCGAATGATGTTGAGAACTTGAGGAGTTTGCTTGTAGAAGACCGAGACACGGCTCTCTTCAAGCCCAGTCAGTTCAAATCTATAATCAACCCGACTGTTGTTCAGTTACGCCACGCCATAAATGACTACACAATGGGTCGTTCAGCAGATGGCGATATTCTGATTTTTTATTTCTCCGGGCATGGGTCTCCAATCGGCTCTAATGATTTTGGCTTCTGTACGGTTGATACTGTTTGGCATCCGACTGAAGAGACAATGTTGCCGTTGAGTGTTGTGCGTTTTAGCGACATCCTTCAAACATTGCTTATAAAGAATGTAACCCCCGTAATCATTATTGACGCATGTTATAGCGGTATGGCAGGTCGCTCCCTGCACATCCCCAGCAGTATGCTCATCACGAACATGCGTGGAGAAGTGCAAAAGGACAATGCGAGCAATTATGCTCTGTTATGTTCCTGCGCGAGTAATGAAACGTCTATTACTACCCGATGGGGCGGCATATTTAGCCATTACTTAATCGAAGCCGCGCGACGAGGCGTTCCCTCTCAAAAAGAAACTCCGTTCCTGACTCTTCAAGGCATTTTCCCAGCACTACGAACCTTGGTTGAAAGTTATACTACGGGAGAGTCAATACCTCGTCTGCATTTAGGCGATACACTGCCTCAGTTCCCTTTTGTCAGAAACACTCTTTTCGAACCGCGACGCGAGAGTTTTGCGCGATACTTCATTGAAATAATTAAAGCATTGTGGAACAAAGGTCAGGCAAGAGAATTAAGCCCTGAAGAAATCCGTAGCCTTTGTGGTAATGGTGCTTATGGCAATCACAACAAATTGAGTTACGAGCCTTGGGGTTTAGTGGAAGACGTTCCAAATGCTAAAAAGAAACGGCAACTTACAGATAAAGGCAAAGCCTTCGCTCAGGGCAAGGTAAAAATTCCAAAGACAATTATTCGTGACCCTAACACAGGCAATTATGTTTCAGATCACAACACCAAACAGGTGGGTATATTAGAGTTTAGAACAAAACGCCGCAAACGTTAGGTTTATCTATCAACTTTTCACTCCAGCCGATTAATCCTACCACACACTGCCTTCTTATAACATTCTGCTAATGCCGGGTAATTGAAAATGTGCTCTTTGAAGCAAGTTATTGCCGAATCCCCACAAGTTGGCCTGCCAACCTGCAACAAGTGGGTTGGGCGCGCTGTGGGCCGAGATATTGAATACGCCCCGGCTGAGGCGGAGACAAGGGCAAAGCATTACCGTCAAAGGCACTTGGGGTTTGCGGAGTCGAGTAAAATCAAGGCAACCCTCATCCCCAAAGGAGCATCATATGAAACTTACCCATGATCCGCTTCGCCTTGTCATTGGTATCGTCCTGATTGTACTGGGTGTGCTGTCAGTGGTCGGCATCAGCATCCCCGGCGGCAACATCATTCTGGGCGTCATTGCCGTCGCCGCCGGGGCAATGATCGCTTTACGCAGGCGCTAAATGAACGCCCCAATCGAAAATCCGCAGTCCAAAATCCAAAATTTTCTGGCCGCTCACTCCACGCTGGCGCTCTCCACCGTCAACGCCGACGGCCAGCCGCAATCGGCCCCGCTCTTCTTCGCCGTTGACGACGATGGCTCGCTCCTCTTCGTCTCCAGCCCCAAAAGCCGCCACAGCCTGAACATCGCCGTCAACAGTCAGGCCGCGGTGACGGTTCACAACGAAGCGTGGACTTGGCAGGAAATCGCCGGGGTGCAGATGGAAGGCCGCGTTCACCACCTGCCCGCCGGGCCGGGCCGCGAGCACGCCTGGGAGGTGTACAAGGCCAGGTTCCCGTTCGTCGTCGAGTTCGAAGATGAAGTCTCGCGCAGTGAGTTCTATCGCTTCACGCCAAAGTGGATCAGGTTGATTGACAACAAAGTTCGATTTGGCTTCAAAGAGGAAATCGAACTACCGTGACCGGGCATTCTGATAAAGCCGCCCTGCGCGGCGAGCCGTCTTACGTGTGGCGGGCGGGGCAGGCGCGGCGGCTAAACCTGATTCGCGAGGCCGCGCCGACGATCGAAGGCGGCCGGGTTCTGGTGGATGGTTGCGGCGTGGGGATGTACGTCGAAAAGCTTGGCGCGTTTGCGGCCTGCGCTCACGGCTTGGACATAGAATTTGATCGGGTGGCCGAGGCGGCTAAACGTTTGGATCACCTGGTGTGCGGCGCGGGTGAGTTCCTGCCGTATGCCTCAGACTCGTTCGATGCGATCTTGTCGCATGAAGTGATCGAGCATGTTCAGGACGATGTCGCCGCCGTTCGTGAGATGATCCGGGTTCTACGCAGCCCCGACCCCGAGTCGGGGAGACCGGGCGGGCGGCTCGTGCTCTTCTGCCCCAATCGTTGGTATCCGGTGGAGACTCACGGCGTCTACTGGCGCGGGCGCTATCACTTCGGCAACATCCCGCTCGTCAACTATTTGCCCGACCCGCTTCGCAACAAACTCGCGCCGCACGTTCGGGCTTACACGACCGGCGGCTTGCGTAAACTTTTCAACGGTCTGCCGGTGAAGATCGTCCGCCACGCGATCATCTTCGGCGGCTACGACAACCTCATTGCCCGGCTGGGCGCGCTGGGCAAAGTGATTCGCGGCGGGTTGTATGTGTTCGAGAACACGCCCCTCCAGAGTCTTGGCCTCTCGCACTTTCTCGTAGCCGAGAAACTCTAACCTCTAATCTCCAACCTCCAACCTCTAACCTCCAAATCACCACTTCGTTCGCCGTCGCACCAGCCCGTCCCACCACTTGTCGGGCGCAAAGCGGCGCAAGCGAATGACCCAACCGACGCTGGCCGGGATGGGATAGCGGGTTTGCGGATCGGGGCTGACGAGAATCTTTTCAACCGTGTCGGCGAAAAGTTGGGGGGGGAAGCCGACGCTGGCCCGCTGGACTGACGTTTCTTTCACCCGCTCAATCAGCGGCGCGTAAGCGCGGGAGTCAATGTTGCGCTCGGCCAGCATCGTCAATGCCCGGCTGAGGCTGGTCTCCCAAATGGCAGTGGGGCTTGATCCCGGTTCGATCACCACCACCTTTACCCTAAACGGGGCCAGTTCCACTCGCAAGGTGTCGCTGATGGCTTCCAGCGCAAACTTGCTGGCGGTGTAAGCGCCGAGCAGGGGCGAGGTGATCCGCCCGCCGATGCTGCTGACGTTGATGATCGTTCCTTTCGCCGCCTTGAGCAAAGGCATCACGGCCTGAGTCACGGCCAGTTGGGCGATCACATTCAGGTCGAACTGTTCGCGCAGGACATCGGGCGGGAGCAATTCCAGCGGCGCGGCAAAGGCCGAGCCGGCGTTGTTTACCAGCGCGTCGAGCGTCGGCGTTTGGGCCGCTACCGCCCGGCCCAGTTCTTGCACCTGACTCTCATTCGTGACATCGCAAATCAGCGGAACAATTTCCCCTCTTTCCTTCTTTTCCCTCAGCAGGCTTTCCTGATCTGCCTCTTTGCGAACGGTACCAAACACCCGCCAGCCAAGTTTGGCAAAATGCAAAGCGGTGATGCGGCCAAAGCCGGTGGAACAACCGGTGATCAATATGGTTTTGGAAGGTGTCATGAACGGTTCTGTTCATCGCTCGCCAGTGGCACGATTTTCATCACCCGTTCTACGAGCAGGCCGATATCGAACGGTTTGGCGATGAAGCCGGAGACTCGATACTGCCTGACTTCATTCACCAACTCGGACGAAGGCCGGGCGGTGATCATGATGACCGGCACGTTCTCCATGTCGGGCGTGGCCCGCAGGTCTTTGAGCAGGGCCAGGCCGTCCTTGCCGGGCAGGCCGTAGTCGAGCAGGATGAGGTCGGGCGGGTCGCTGAGGGCCAGGGCCAGGCCCTGGCGGGCATCGAATGCCGCCGACAGGTTGTAGCCTTTGGCGCTGAGGGTAGTTTCAATTAGATGGACGATTTCTCGGTCGTCGTCAATGATAAGTACGATAGGGGGCTTCACGGGGCAATCTCCTTCGACGGAGGGGAGTATATCGCCTGTGGTGAATTTGAGCAACGGGGCTATTCGCGCCTTCGCCTCATTCGTGATATAAAACGGCTATGGCCGACGATCTCACTGGCAATATTTCTCAGGGTGGTATCAGCCTCGACAAAGGTGCCCAACTCACCATCGGCGCTGGCGATGTGGTTGGCCGTGACAAGCTCGTCACCAATATTCAGAACATCTACCAACACGCCCTCAGCGCCGTAGAAGAGGCGAAACTTGCGCGCGAGTTTGAGCGGCAGGAGTTGGCGCAGGGTGTCAGCGCCTTCGTCAGTCGTCTGCAAACCCGCGCCAGCGAGACCGCCGACGCCAAGACGGGCGGCCCGTACAAAGGCTTGCTCGAATACCGACTGAGCGACGCCGAACTGTTCTTTGGCCGTGAGCGCGCCATCCACGACCTTCTGCAAAACCTGGGGCGTGGCCCGCTCACCGTTCTGCACTCCGAGTCCGGCGCGGGCAAGACCTCGCTCCTGCAGGCCGGGCTTTCCCCACAACTGATCGCCGCCGGGCACTTGCCGTTGTACCTTCGCCCTTACAACCTCTCGCCCTCAGTTGTCATCAAGCGCGCTTTCATCGCCAACCCCGGCCAGTTGCCTCTGCGTGATTTCTTGCGGCAAGTGTGCAATGTGCTTGGCGCGCAGACGACTCTCTACATTTTGCTCGACCAGTTTGAAGAGGCCTTTACACAATTAGCCGAGACCGACCGAGAGGCTTTTATCGGCGATTTGGCCGAATGCTTGTACGATGACGGCCTCAACGTGCGCTGGGTGCTGGCCTTGCGGAGTGAATACTTCGGCAATCTCGCCAACTTCCGTCCGCGCATTCGTAGCCCGTTCGAGAACGACTATCGCCTGAACCGCTTGACTCGCGTCGAAGCGCAAGAGGTGATCGCCAAGCCTGCCGAGAGGCAGGGCCTCGCCTTTGAACCCGGCCTGATTGATGCCTTGCTCGACGACTTGGGCAAGAACGAGATTGCCCCACCGCAAATTCAACTGGTGTGTCTCTCGTTGTTTGAAGAACTTGAAGCCGGGCAGACCCTCATCACCCGCGCCCTTTATGAACGTGAAGGGGGGGCCGCCGGAATCTTGCGCGGGCATTTGGAGCGCGTTCTGTCGCGTGACTTGCGCCCCGAACAACGCGCCGCCGCCCGCCGCCTGCTCGAAACCCTCATCTCTTCCGAGGCCCAGCGCGTCGTTCGCCTCCATCGCGACCTCGTGGCCGAAATGGGAGTGAAGGGCGTCACGCCCGAAACCCTCGACATCATCTTGAGCCAGTTGGTAGACAGCCGTCTGTTGCGCGCTAACGAAACCGATGACGGTCTGGTTTACGAATTGGCGCACGATTATTTGCTGGGTGAGATCAAACTTGACCCGGATGTGCAGGCCCGCAAAGCGGCGCAGGAATTGCTGGAGCAGGAAGCGCGGGCGTATCGCCGCTACAAGACTCTGCTGACGGAAGATCGGTTGAAGGTGATTGAGCCGTACATTGCTGAGTTGCGGCTCACAGCAGAAGCAGAGCAGTTGTTGGCCGAGAGTCGCGCTGAGGTGGAACGTGAACGACGGGAAGATGAAGCGCGGCGGCAAAAGGAATTGGATGACGCCCGAAAGTTGGCCGAGGAAACCGAAGCCCGCCGCAAAGCAGAAACCGAACGGGCGAGAGAGGCCGAACAGTCATCGGCCCGCTTACGCGCGCGTAATCGAACGCTCACCATCGTAGGGGCGGTGGCCCTGTTGGCCGCTGTAGCGGCTGTGTTCTTTGGGGTTTTGTCCAATCGGAATGCAACTGAGGCCCAACGCCAGAGTCAAATCTCCTTAGCCCGCCAATTGGCGGCGGTCGCTTTGAACCAAATCAACGCCGACCCGGAACGAGCAGTTCTGCTTGCTCTGGAAGCTTATCGAACAGCCCCCCTCTTTGAAGCTGAGAATGCCCTCCATCAGGCCTTTGGCGCTTCGCAGATTCGATTGGCATTTCGCGGACATACCGGCGAAGTCTGGAGCGCCCGATTTTCCACCGATGGTCAACGTATTATCACCGCCAGCGATGATAAAACTGCCATCGTCTGGAATGCCGTGACGGGTGAGGCACTTTACGTGCTGTCCGGGCATAACGACGCGGTCTTGAGCGCCCGGTTTTCGCCCGATGACAAGTATGTGGTCACGGCGAGCAAGGACGGGACAGCGCGGGTGTGGGATGCGGAGACGAGTCAGGAAATGAAGACTCTGAACGGGCATGAAGGCGCTGTCAGAGATGCCCAGTTTTCGCCAGATGGAAAGTTGATTGTCACTGCTGGGGAGGATGGCACTGTCCGTATCTGGGATGCTGCTTCCGGGCGGGAAGGACGGAAGTGGATGGCTTATCCACCTATCGTCTTCCCGGTCACAGCCACATTCAATTCCGACGGCACACAAATTGCCACCATTGGCGGAGACGGTTTAGCGCGCATTTGGGATGCCACGGCAAGTTTGGAGTTGTTTGAGTTTGGCGGCGACAATGATTGTTGGCCGATTAACCTGACCTACAATCTTAGCGGCGACATACTCGTAACAGCAGGTGGCTATTACTACAATGCCTGCATCTGGGATGCGGCGAGTGGAACGTTGTTGTCACACCGGTTTACGGGCCACAGTTTGTACATTAGCGCCACCGCCCTCAGCCCGGATGACAATTACATTGCTACCGCCAGTTGGGACAAAACGGCGCGTATCTCGAATGTTGCCACCGGAGAAGAAATAGCCGTCCTGCGGGGCCACACGAGCGGAATCTACACGGTTGCCTTTGCCCCAACCGCCCCTAATCTTCTCCTCACAGCAGGTGACAACACAGCCCGCTTGTGGGAGACGACTCCCGGCGTCGAGTGGCGCGCCTTCAGCGGCTCGGAACAACCGCTCGTAGCGACATTCAGCCCAGACGGCCGTCACATTGCCACCGGTGGCTCTGATGGATTGGTGCGAGTCTGGAATATCGAGAAACCGGATGATGAGTCATTGCTCCTGGACGACCATCTATTCAATGTCGGCCACCCGACGTACAACTCAGATGGCTCACTTATTGCCGCACCCAGCGACGATGGTACTGTAAGTATCTGGAATGCGAACAGCGGCAGGGAGATTAAGGTATTAACAGAATCAGGAGGGTGGATCATGCACGCCGTGACTTTCAGCCACGACAATCGGCTTGTCGTCACTGCCGGACGTGATAACCTCGTTCACATCCGGGACGTTGCGACCGGCGACGAAATCCAACCGCCTCTTGAGGATCACACGAGTTTCATTTTGGAGGCCGCCTTTAGTTTGGACGATACGCGTCTCGTTACTGCCAGCATGGATGGCACAGCGCGGGTGTGGGATGTGGGAACAGGGAAAACGTTATTTACGCTAAAGCACGGCGACGGGGTTGTCGGCGTGGCCTACAGCCCAAATGGTCAATGGATTGCAACCAGCAGCCTTGATCAGACTGCGCGCCTTTGGGATGCTTCAACCGGCGCGCAGGTTCGCGTATTCAATGGACACAATGCAGAAGTTAAGGATATCGCTTTCAGCCCTGATGGTACGCGGCTTGCCACCGCCAGTGTTGATAAGACTGCCATTATCTGGGATGTGGCAACCGGACAGGAATTAATTAGGCTGGTCGGGGCGCAGTATGCTCTGCTCAGCATTACTTACAGCCCGGACGGAAAATATCTGGCAACCACCGATGCCAACGGTATTTTGCGCCTGTATCTGATGCAAGTTGAAGACTTGGTTGCCCTTGCCGAGTCACGCATCACCCGGCAACTCACCGCTGAAGAAAGACTACAATTCTTGCAAGAAAGCCCGGGGCGCTGACTCACAGACATTATCCTATGCCATCCTCCTCCACCCTCATCCGCCATCGCCGCCAGCGCCGCGAAGCCAGCCAGCACGGTTTTAGCCGTGTGTGGCGCGGGCTGGCTGGAGGAGGAGAACAACGGATTAACCGAATTCGACGGATTTGATCCGCGTAATTCGGATGATCCGTTGTTATTGAGCGGGCCGCCTTTTGAGATTCTCCTTTTCGGCCTATACTTCCCCTCATGCCCTCCCCCTCCTCCATCATCCGCCACCGCCGCCAACGCCGCGAAGCCAGCCAGCACGGTTTTAGCCGCGTGTGGCGTGCGCTGGCTGGAGGAGGAGAACAACGGATCAACCGAATTCGACGGATTTGATCCGCGTAATTCGGATGATCCGCTGTTGTTGAAAGGATTGCCCTGCAACGATGAATCAGAACAACGGATCGACCGAATTCGACGGATCAATCCGCATAATTCGCGCGAAGCGTCCGTTGTTCTTCCTCAACCCACATGACTGAACTTCTCCATAAAGCCCTCACCGCCTCCATTCTCCGCGCCTATTACGACGTCTATAACGGCACATCGCGGATCTACCCGGAGCGGTTCTATGATCGGGCAATGGCGCATGACTTGAACGCGATGAGCGTCGTGTGTACGCTCCAACCGGAGTGGCAAGTTCTCTACAAAGAGAAAATCGTCGGCAAGCAAATTCTGGATATTGTCATTGCCGGAGAAGTCGTCATCGAAAACAAAGCCGTGCCGGGCCTCACTCGCTTGCACAAAGCCCAACTGCTTTCCTACCTCAAAGCGACAGGCAAGCAAGTTGGATTACTGCTCAACTTTGGCGGGCCGAAGCCGGAGTTTGAGCGGCTCTACTTCGCGCCACGCGAGCCGCGAGTGGCGAAGTCACAAATCGAACGCGCTGCCGCCAGCCTCACTCCGTCAAAACTGATCGATCCAAGGCTGGTCTACGAAATCGTCGGCGGGCTGTTTGACGTTCATGCTACACTGGGGCCGGGATTTATTCACCGCATCTACGCCAACGCCTGCTATCACGAACTCAAATTGCGCGGCCTCCCGGTCAAACCGCAAAAAGCCATTCAGGTTTTCTATCACGGCACAATCCTCGGCGAACTCAAGTTCGGCCACCTGCGCGTTGGCAGTGAAGTGCTGGTCTTTCCCGCCGCCATCCAAAACCTTGCCGACCTCCACCCTGAAATGCTCTGCGACTGGTTGCGTGATCAGCAAGTTCCGTTGGGCATCGTCGCCAACTTTCACGACGCCTCACTCACTCCCTCTTTCCTCAAACCCAAATCCGTATAATTCGATTGATCCGTTGTTCTCCTCCCATGCCATCCTCCTCCACCCTCATCCGCCATCGCCGCCAGCGCCGCGAAGCCGGCCAGAACGGCCTCAGCCGCCTTTGGCGGGCGCTGGCAACGCTCGCCCTTTCTACCGTCAGCGTCGTCATCGCCGCGCTCGTCATCGCCGGCATCGCCCTCTCGCAAGCCTACACTAGCTACGTCGCCGACCTGCCCTCAGCCGAAACGCTCGAAGCGGCCTTTAGCTCCACCAACAACCAATTCTTTCAGACGACGAAAATCTATGACCGCACCGGAACCCAACTGCTGTACGAAGTGATTGACCCGCGCGCCGGAGACCGGCAATGGCTGAGCATTGATAAGATTCCGAAACACTTCGTCGAAGCCACTATTTCCATCGAAGACAAAACGTTTTTCACCAACCCCGGCTACGACGTCGAAGGCATCATTCGCGCCTTCGTCTCCAACCTGCGCGGCGGGTCGGTGCAGGGCGGCTCCACCATCACCCAGCAGTTGGTCAAAAACGTCATCATCGCCCCCGGCAAAGTGGCCGAGCAATCTTACGACCGCAAACTGCGCGAAGTCTTCATCGCCGCCGAAGTGACCGAGCGCTACAGCAAAGATCAAATTCTGGAGTGGTATCTCAACACCAACTTCTACGGCAACCTGGCCTATGGCATTGACGCCGCCGCCCGCGTCTACTTTGGCAAGTCGGCCTCCGAGTTAGATTTGGCCGAAAGCGCCCTGCTGGCCGCCATTCCGCAGTTCCCGGCCCTCAACCCGCTCGACGCGCCCGAAGACGCAAAGCACCGGCAAGAGCTTGTGCTCGACGCGATGGCCCGCGAGGGTTACATCACCAAAGCCGAAGCCGAACAGGCGAAGGCCGAAGATGTATTGAGCCGCCTCCACCCGTTCGCCCAACGCTTCGACATCCGCGCCCCGCACTTCAGCCTCTTTGCCCTCAACGAACTCGTCAACCAGCTTGGCCCCGACCTCACCTTTCGCGGCGGACTCAAAGTGATCACCACGATTGATCTGGGCTTGCAGGATCAAGTGGAATGCGCCGCCCGGACTCAGGTCGCCCGCCTCAGCGGGGGCGACCCGGCTCTGGTCATCGCCACCGACTCCGGCACTGCTTGTGAGGCGGCCTCTTTCTTGCCGCCCATGCGCCAGGCCGACATCGGCGTGGATCACAACGTGTCCAATGCCTCAGTCGTCGTCATGGATCCCAGGACCGGCCAGATTCTGGCAATGCTCGGTTCGCTGGATTATTGGGAAGATGCGATTGATGGCCGCTTCAACGTGGCCGCCGATGGCCGCCGCCAGCCCGGCTCGTCGTTCAAGCCTTTCACTTACCTCACTGCTTTCTCGCAAGGCTACACGCCGGCTACCATGGTGCTCGACGTGCGCACGGCCTTTCCGCAAGACACCGGCATTCCCTACGTCCCCGAAAACTACGACCGCCAGTTTCACGGCCCGGTCAGCTTGCGCATTGCCCTGGCCCGTTCCTACAACATCCCGGCAGTAGACATGATGAACCGTGTTGGCGTGGAAAACGTCATTCGCACCGCCCACCGCATGGGCCTCAACACCCTCGACCGCGAGACCAACTTTTACGGCCTGGCCCTCACCCTCGGCGGCGGCGAAGTGTCACTGCTCGACATGACTTACGCTTATTCGGTGATGGCAAACGGAGGCCGCATGGCCGGAGTGGCGGTTCCCCCGGAGTCGCGGCGGGGTGGCTACCGCCAGCTTGATCCCGTTTCCATCCTGCGCATCGAAGACTCGAAAGGCAGCCTGCTTGTTGCCTGCGGCGAAAAGAACGACGAGGCCTGCTCGTTCACCGAGTCGAAGACTCAGCAGGTGCTGGAAGCGCCGCTGGCTTACCTGATCACCCACGTGCTTTCGGACAACGAAGCCCGCATCGGCGCATTTGGCCGGCCCAACCCGCTGGAGATTGATCGCCCCGCCGCCGTGAAGACCGGCACGACCGACGACTTCATTGACAACTGGACGCTCGGCTACACGCCGCAGGCGGCGGTAGGCGTGTGGGTGGGCAACACCGATTCGTCGCCGATGGAAAAAGTGACCGGCCTCACCGGGGCCGCGCCGATCTGGCATGCGGTGATGAAATACGCGACGCAGAATTTGCCAATCGAAGAGTGGCCGGAGCCGCCGGGAGTCAATCATGTTACCGTGTGCTATCCGTCGGGCCTCCTGCCCACCCGCGACTGCCAGAGTCTGGTCAACGAAGTTTTCATCAGCGGCACCGAGCCGGCGGCTGAAGACAACGTGTGGCAGGCGTTTCAGATCAACCGCGAGACGGGCAAGCTGGCCACAGTGTACACGCCGCCCGAACTGGTAGAGAAGCGGGTGTACGAAATTCTGCCGCCCGAGGCCGCCGACTGGGTGCGCCAGGCCGGCCTGCCTCAGCCGCCCGCCGAGTACGACACGATTTACTCGCCGCCCGAGGCTGTGGCCGGCGGCGATGTCTTCATCGCCTCCTTGCAGCCGTTCTCGTACATTCACGGCGCGGCGCCGATCACCGGCACGGTGAAGAGCGAAAACTTCTCGTTCTTTCGCGTCCAGTTCGGGCCGGGGCTGAACCCCACGCAGTGGACTCAGATCGGCGGCGACCGGGGCGAACAGATCGAGAACGGCGATCTACAACCCTGGGACACGACCGGGTTGAACGGACTCTATTCGGTGCAACTGCTGGTGGTGAAGAACGACCAGACCTTCGTCAACTATACAGTGCAGGTGACGGTGGACAACACCCCGCCGACGGTGACGCTGGTGACACCCACCGAGGGCCAACTCTTTGCCCTCGGCTCGGATGAAGCGGTCGTCATCCAGCCAGAGGCGCAAGACAACCTGTCTCTGGCTTACGTCGAAGTTTTTGTGGATGGGGCGAAGTTGGATACGACCACCGTCGCCCCCTTCACTTCACGCTGGAAGTTAGGAGGAACCGGGCAACATTCGATTTATGTTCGGGCGGTGGACGCGGCAGGGAATGTGACGGAGAGTGAGAGGGTGGTGGTGGTGGTGCAGGAGAGGTAATCAAACAGTCCAGTTTTCGATTTGTAACCCAGGTATGCGAGCGAAATGAGTCGAGTTATTTGTGACGAGGGTGCATCGGTGGCAAAGTTTTCAAAGAGACGTAGCTGGCTTTCTACGTTTACATACCTCAAGCCACGCAAGACTTCATAATAGGTGATGATGGAAATGCTCAACCGAGGGTGATCAGCCAAGTAATCTGCCGCATGGTTCACCACCACAGAATTCTTCCGAAAGAACTCGATCAAAATATCAGTGTCGAGTAATCGCTTATCTACCAATTCGTGCCTCTCTCGGCGAAAAATTCCGCGCGCCGCTCAATTTCGCCCTTCAGTGCCGCCCACGTTTCGGTTGGCAAATCCAGCCACATTCCAGCATAGCTCAAAATGCGCGCTCGCCAGTCAGCTTTCTCGCTAGCATTGGTGATAGCGTCGGGCGCAGTGGTTCCAACCCAATTAGCGTATTTGACGACCACGGCCACAGGCCGACCGTTTCGTTCGAGGATGATAGGCCCGGTTGCGCTTTCGACATCAGCCCAACGAAGATTCACTCTTGTCGAGTGTGACTTAGCAGGGGATTTGCGTTTTGCGCGATAGGGCGCTTTTGCTTCTTTGACTCGTTTAGGTTTTGCAGCCATTGGATACTACTCCATCGGAAGACGATCATTGAAGTTATTTTAGCATGACGAGCTCAGAGGTGGTTCATTTTACGTTATTTTCACCCAACCTGCCCCGGTTTTGGTATACACTGTCCCGAAACTTAACCTGGAGTATGTTGAATGTCCAAAAAACTCTTCCTGCAAATTCTCGTTTTGACTCTGACCTGCGCGGTGGCGTTAGCCGCCGCCGCGCCTCAGGCTTCGGCGAACATGGCCGCTGCCTTGCCTACCCTGCCCACGCGCGGCGCGGGCGGGTCAAACGTGGCCGCCACCGCCGGGGCGGCTTCCACTAAGATCGCGGCCACTGCCGCCGCGGCGGCCACCAAAGCCGGAACCGTGTCGGCCATCAAGGCCACCGTCACGCCGCCGGCCACTGTTTCATCCGGCGACGCTTCAAAGGCGATCACTTCTTATGCCTCTACAGTGTTGGGCATCAACGTCACCGTGAAAAAAGCGGGCGGGTTGACCGGCGATGTGAACAAACTGCTGACACAGACGACATCAGGTGGCGCGGCTCAGAGCGCAACGGCCAAGCTGGCGGTGAAGTCTTACGGCGCGGTGCTGAGCAACGGCGCGGCTTCGCTCAGTTATGGCAGTGGCACGATTTCGGGCGACGTGAATGTGGACGTGCAGGGGTCGAGCCTGGGCGTGTACTCGTTGGCGGTGAGCAACACCGGCACGCTCAACGCCGACTCGGCTCTGACGCTGGCGAAGAATACGTTTCCCGGCATCGCCGATCGCAAGTATACGGCTTACACAGTGACCAAAGGCTACGCCTGGTATTTCAAAGGCACGGCCAGCGGGCTGGACCCGAAGACGAAGAAGGTGGTGACGCTGGCCGAGGCCATCATCCTTTACGTCCTGCCCGGCGCGTCGGGCAAGGCCAGCGTGTAGGCGCAAAGGGCGCAAAGAGAAAAAAGAGATTTCTTTGCGATCTTTGCGCCTTCGCGGTTCAAAACGGAGCGGCTGATCAACTCAGCCGCCCCGTTTTTATTGACCCGGCGGGTAATCCGCGCAGGTTTGCTCGTAAGGCCGATTCGGGACGTAGTGCTTCCACTCTTCCTGCGTCAGGTTGCGGGCCACGATGTCGCAGGCCCGCTTCTGCCACGAAGCCAGGCTCACATCCCACAGGATCACTTTGGAGTCGCTGCTGCCCGAAACCAGCTTTGTCCCGTCGGGGCTGAAGGAAATGCCGCGCACCCAGTCGGTGTGGCTGACGAGGGGCGGGCCAATCCGCTCGCCGCTTTCCACATCCCATAGAATAATGTTGGCATCGGAACTGCCCGAGGCCAGAATTTTGCCATCGGGGCTGAAGGCCACCGCGCGCGCGAACGAGGTGTGGCCGGCCAGCCGTTTGCGGGGCCGGTCGTCGTCGGTCGGGGCCGCCGCGTCCCACAGAGTCACGGTCTGGTCTTCGCTGGCGGCGGCCAGCAGTTGGCTGTTCGGGCTGAAGGCCACGTTGACGGTTTCCCGCGTGTGGCCTCTGAGAGTGGCGATCAGCTTGACGCTCTGCAAGTCCGACACATCCCACAACTTGATCGTCGTGTCCTTGCCACTGGAGGCCAGCATTTTCCCGTCGGGCCGAAAGACAACGGTGCGAACCGTGTCGGTGTGGCCGCCAGCGGCAATGTCGAGCGTCGTGATCAGTTTGACATTTGGCAGGTCCGATAAGTCCCACAACTTGATGGTCTTGTCTTCACTGCCGGAGGCCAGGGTTTGGCCGTCGGGGCTGAAGGCCACGCTCCACACCCGGTCGGTGTGGGCGTCAATGGGGCCGCCGATTTGTAGTGGGCTGGCCGGGTCGGCCACGTTCCACAGAACAATCTTGCCGTCACGGCCACCGTCGGCCAGGGTCTTGCTGTCTGGGCTGAAGGCGACGGCGTTGATATTGTTGGTGATCTCGGCATTGTTGCGGCTGAAGGTGAGAGGGTGTCCCGCCAGCGGCTGGCCGATGGGTTCACCCGTTTCGCCGTTCCACAAAATCACGCTGGGATCGTTGCTGGCCGAGGCGATCAGTTTTCCGTCCGGGCTGTAGGCGACGTAGCGCACGATGGACTTGTGACCGTCGAGAGTCTTGCCTAGCGATGAGCGAATTGAAGTGTCCCACAAGATCACGGTCGTATCGGCTGAGGCGGAGGCAAACAGACTGCTGGTGGAGTCAAAGGCCAGATCGTAAACCGTGCTGCTATGCCCGGTGAAGGTGTTCAAATGCGCTCCCAGCCGATCGCTCCGGCTGACATCCCAAAACACAATTGTGCTGTCGGCGCTCCCGGAAGCCAGCGTCTTGCCGTCCGGGCTGAAGGCGACTTTATAAACGGTGGCCCGGTGTCTTTCAAGCGATGCCATTTGCTTCTGTGTGACCACGTCCCACAAAATCACCCGCGTGTCTTCACTGCCGGAGGCCAGCGTCTTTCCATCGGGGCTGAAGGCCACGCTGTGAACGCCGTAAGCATGGCCCTTGAGCGGCTCGCCAATCGGTTTTTGGGTGGCGACGTTCCAAAGAATGATGCTGTTATCAAAAATTCCGGCGGCAGAGGCCAGCGTATCGCCATTTGGATTGAAAGCCAGGGTAAGCACTTCGGCGCTGTGGCCGGTGAGGGGCTGGCCGATTTGCTTCACACCTTCCGGTAAGTTTGAAACATCCCAGAGAAGAATATTGTTGCCACTAGTGGAGGCCAGGGTTTTGCCATCCGGGCTGAAAGCCAGCGCCCAAACTGTTTTATCTCCGACACCAAACTCGGCGAGCTTTTGCGGCGGGGTCGCTGTCATGTCCCACAAGAAGATTCGGCCTCCAGCGTCGCCCGAAGCCAGCACGCTTCGCGCGCCGTCGGCGCTCACGGCGAGGCTGGCAATATGATTCTGGTGGCCGCTGAGGGGAGAGCCAGACTGTTTCTGCGCCGCCACATCCCAAAGGTAAATATCGTTTTCATCTCCGGCAGAGACGAGCAATTTGCCGTCGGGGCTGAAGACGACGCTTTTGACCGGCGCGGTGTGGCCGCGCAGGAATTTCTTGAGGGGCGGGGTGTATTCAAGGCCGTTGAGCAGACTGCCTTTGAGGTCAACCGTGCTGGCGATGTTATTGCCTTGAATGCTCAGGAGCAAAGCCAGATCGAACTGGGTGGAGAGGCGGCCATTGCCTTCGCCCGCCAGTTGATTCAAAAGCGCGACTTGGGCCTGCTTGTCGGCGCGGTCGCGCTCGACCTCGGCGATTTTTTGCTCCGACGCGGCCAGGTTGCTGGCGACCTGAGCCACCGCTTCCTGTGTCTGCGCCGAAGCGCGGTCGGCTTCGGCAGTGCTGGCCAGGGCGGCTTTTTGATCGGCCAGGCTGGCATTGGCATCCGAGGTCAGGCGGGCCTGGTTGCCAAAATACGCGGCGATGAACACCATGAGCAAAGCCACGCCAAAAGCGCCAGCCAGGTAAGCGGCGAAGCGGCGCAGTCTGGCAGCGGAGCGCGTTTGCTCTTCGGCGTTTTTCTTTTCCGTCTCGGCCAGTTTGGTGGCGGTCTCCAGTTGGTGCTGGCGCGTTTCGGCCAGTTCCTTGATCCGATCCAGTTCGCGCTGACGCTCAGCCTCGCGTTGGGCCTGCTGGTGCTGGGCCTCCTGGCGCGAAGCCTCCAAAAAGGCGCGCTCCAGTTGACTCAGCTCGCCGGGATTCTCCTCGGCAAACTCAATGGCCTGAATCAGCCTCAAGCCCTGAAGCAGATCAACCGTGTCGCGGCCTTGTTGTTCCCACTCGCGCGCTTCTTTGGTAATCTGGCGCTGGACGCGCAGGCGCTCACGGCTCTCGGCCAGCCACTCGCGCAAGGTGGGCCACTCGCGGATGAGGGCCTCGTGGGCCACCTCGACGGTGTGTTCGGTAGTCGTCACCAGGCGGGCGTCCACCAGCTTCTTAAGCACTAATTGCGCCGTGTCGGCCTCTTCAGGGCTGGGGATCAGTTCGGCGAGGTCGGCGCGGCGGCGGGTGTCCTGCTGGCCCTCGCCCAATTCGGTGAGACGAAGGAAGATGCGTTGGGCAATCGTCTGTTGGTTGGCGTCGAGGCTCTTATAAACGGCGTCGGCGGTTTTGGCAATCGCCCCCCGTACCCCGCCGGACTCGTCATAGCTCCGGAACGTCATCTTGCGCCCGCGCCGCCGCTTCCATGTTTCGAGCAGGGCGTGCGAGAGCAGAGGCAGTGCGCCCGGTTCGGGCTGATCGTCGTCGTCGTTGATGCCCACCTCGTGCAAGAGATGATCAACCAGCCCCTCTTCAAACTCCCAGTCCCCGTGTTTGGCCGGTTCTTCAATCGCCCGCCGCAGTTCCGCCGGACTCATCGGGCCGATGTATTCCTGTTGATGCGCCAGCGCGTCGCGCAGGTTGGCGTAGGCGGCGCAGTTGGCGTAAAAGTCGGCGCGCATGGTGATGATGACGCTCGTCGGCCCGTCGGCCTTGGGGTCGGTGGCGGTGATCAGGTTGTCAATGAAGGCTTTGCGTTCAGGCTCATCTTTGCACAGAGTGAACAGTTCTTCAAATTGATCGACGACGACCAGCAGGCGGCTAGCCGGGTTGCGGCTCAGGGCCTTGCGCACCGCCAGGTGCAGACTGCGCGGGTCGCGAGTCAGATCGTCAATGAGGGTAGTGGTGGCGGTGACGGATTCGGAATCCCGGGTGAGACTGGCGGCCAGCGACTCCAGTGGATGGATGGTGGGGGTGATGATGTGAATGGGCCAGCGGCCACTGTTCTCCGGCGGCGGTGTGCCGTCGGCCAGCGTCTCGCCGCGTTTGAGGGCCGGGATGACGCCGGCGCGGACGATGGACGATTTGCCGCTGCCCGAAGCGCCGATGACGATGGCCAGAAAACGGTTGTCTCGCAACCGGCCCACCAGCTTGGCTACCAGATGTTCGCGGCCAAAGAACCACTCGGCGTCATTCTCGTCGAAGTATTGCAGGCCCTTGAAGGGCGGGTTGCCGGGGGCGGGCGCTTCCTCTTCGGGGGCAGAGGGGGCCGCCCCGATGATGACGGTAGCCCCGGCGCCCACCTGCACCACGTCCCGTCCGGCGCTGATCTTGTCCCGCCCGGTCAGGTCGCCGCTGCCAATCGTCACCTGGCTTCCTTCACCCAACCCGATGCCGCCCTGGGTGGTGTTATTGATGTTGGTTGAGCCGCCGGTGTTCTCGGCTGGGTTGGGTTGCGAAGTGTCGTCGGTCATTGTTCCAGACCCTAAGGGTCTTGCGAAGCATCCCGTAATGAAGTGAAGGGGTTGAGACCCTTAAGGTCTCGTAAGTTGCGACGAGTATAGCACAGCGCGGCTAGGCCACAATTCTGAAACCGACATCGTGGTGGCGTTTGAATGGGTAATGCCAGTTGCGGTGGGCGCACCGGATGTGGCGGGCGCTGGTGTCGAACGCGCCGCCGCGAACCACACAACCCTCGCCGTCCTCCGGCCCGTGCGGGTTTTTGACGACGCGCCGTTTGCGGGATTGGTATTCTTTCCCGTTGTAGCGGTCGGCGCACCACTCCCACACGTTGCCGCTCATGTCGGCGGCGCCGTAGGGGCTGTCGCCGTCGGGCGAGAACTGGCCGACCGGGGTGGCGCTGGGCCGCATTTCGAGGGCGTTGGCCCGGTTGAAGTCCCAGCCTTCGCCCCAGGGAAAGGTGCGGCCATCCGTGCCGCGGGCGGCTTTCTCCCATTCGGCCTCGGTCGGCAGCCGAAAGATGTAGCCCGTCTCCTGGCTCAGCCACATACAAAAGGCCGCCGCTTCATCCCAGGTGACGCTCACTACCGGATGATTCTCTTTGCCCGGTGGGCTTTGCCAGCGATGCGTTTCGCCCAGCTTTCGCGGATGCGTGGCTTCCATGAAGACCTGATACTGGGCGTTGGTGATCGGATACTTGCCGATGTAATACTCGGCCAGATAAACGGCGTGTTGCGGCAGTTCGTCTTCGCGGGCCGAAGTGTCGTGAGCCGGGTCACTGCCCATGATGAACTCGCCCGCCGGCACGCGCACCAGCGTTGTCCATAACCCCGGCGCGAACTGCAACACCAGGCTATTTTCTTGTGGCCGCACTCTGGGGAAGTTGGCGGCGGCGGCGCGTTTGGCCCGCTCTTCGGCCTCTTTACGCTTTTGTTCTTCTTCGCGTTTGGCCCGGTGTTGGCGGGCCTCGGCCTCTTGAAATTCGCGCCACTCGCTCTCCTGTCTCAGCCAGTCTTCGACATCGTCGTTGGGGCGGGTGTAGTAACTGTAAGCCGGTTCCGGCCCGCGCTCGCGTTGGGCCGTCCTGGCCGACTTGCCCTGCCGTCCGGCGGAGGCCGGGGAAGCGCCGTTCTCGGCGTCGTACTTGGCCCTTTTTTCGGCGTTGCTCAACACCGAGTAGGCGGTGTTGATCTTCTTGAGGCGCTCTTCGGCGTACTGGCGCACCGCCGGGCTGACGTGTTGAAGACGATCCGGGTGAAAGAGCTGGACCAGGATGCGGTAGCTGGCTTTGATCTGCTCCGGCGAGGCGTTGTGAGGAACGTCCAGAATGGCGTAGTGATCCATCGTGATTAAAACTATAACACAAAGGGCGGCCTGTCGGGCCGCCTTTGTGAAGAAACTGCTTGAAGAGTCGGGCTTTACTCGAACCAGTTTACGGGGAACCAGTAGGGGCCGTAGGACGTGAAGCGGGTGAGAAGGATCAAGGTAATGAGGATGACGAGACCCGCGCCGAGGATGAAATAATCGGCGCGGGTGTAGCGAAGCGAACCGGCGTCGGCCCAGGTGCGCTGGCCTACGCCGAAGGCGCGCAGTTCCATGGCTTCCACCACGTCTTCGCCGCCGGCGATGGCGTTGATCGTCACTGGCACGATGAGGGGCGCGGCCCGGCGGATCATATTGAACACCCCGCCGCCTTTCACTTCCAACTCGTAGCCCCGGGCGCGTTGAGCATCTACAGTGATGAAGAAGTCGCGAGCGATGGTCGGGACGTAACGCAGGGAAAGGTCGAGAGCGAACGAGACGCCGTCTGACAGGCCGAGTTTGCGGAAGGCAACGCCGTAAAGATAGGGACTGGTGGTGAAGGTGAAGGGCAGGATCGTCGCCATGATGATGAGCGGGCGCAAAACGCGCGCAATGCCAAAGAAGACCAATTCCCAGGTAATGGTCCGTTGAACCGTGCCGACAAAGGGCAGACTGACGGCCGGAAAAGAGAACCACGGATGAGAGGTGGTGACATACGAGGGTGGTCTTCCAAACAATGTCGTGCTAAATAAACCGATCAGCACCACCGAGAAGAAGAGCACGACCGCCCACGCTTTCCAGGTCGAGCGCAGAGACAGGTTGGCAAAGGCATAATAGAGTAATGAGATTGCGAGCAACGCCGCCAGAACGCGCACATCGTCCACGACGATTGTGCCAAGCATAATCAAAATGAAGGCAAGCAACTTGGTCCGAGGATCAAGCCGGTGGATGAAGCTGTGGCCGGGGAGGTAGGTAAAAGAAGCAAACATTATTCAGGTGCCTCTTTCCCATCACTTGGATGGGAAAGAGGAAAGGGGTGATCTTTAACGCCCACTGCGAGAACGGAAAGCATTCCAGGCGTAGAGCAGAATTGGGGTAAGAATAGCCCCGTTGACCGCATCGGTGACGCCAGCCGGAAGCCACTCGGTGGTGAGGCCGCCCGCAAAGTCAATGTTACGCAAAATGAACGGGTCGGCGATCAGGGCTGGGAAAGCGATGCCGACGAGCGAGGCCACCACGGCGGCCACAGCGGCCATCACGTAGTCACGGCTGGTCTTGATCTCGGTGATACCCATATATGGCAAAAGGCCGGGGATCAACCCGATCAAGCCGTTGCCCACGTCCCAGGCCCAAAAGAAGCCGTAGCCGGAGAGCAGGTCGCCGATGACGTTGCCGAAGAAGCCTGAGAAGAGGCCGACCCACGGGCCGAACACGATGCCCATGAAGATCGGAATGGCGACCGGCGGGCGAATGGAAACCAGTGACGTGCCGGGTAATTGGAGATTGTTGAATACCCAGTTCAAAACGCCGTACAGCGCCGCGCCGATAGCGGAGTAGACGATTTCGCGCGTGCCGAACTTCCACATATTGCTCTTGTCCATTAGATTTCTCCTCCTGTGTGAAAGATAGATAAAGGTTGCTGAAGATACGAGTGTTCTCAGGATGTTGTTTCAAGCCTCCCCGGCCATCCTGCTTGCCCATTACATGCAACCCCATTCACGCCAAAAAGATACACCCCCACCCTGGCCCTCCCGATGTTGAAAGGCAAACATAGGGGAGGAGAGGGTTACTTCACCCCGGCCAGCACTTCCGCCCGCTGGAATTTGTGGGTCTTGGGCAGCAACCTCAGGTTTTCGTCGAGCAAAGAGGTGGGCACCACCCGGCAGCGCTTGAGCAGGTCGTAATCTTTCAACACGGTTTCGGGTTGGCCGTCGCCGGCGATAGCGCCGTTGGAAACCAGGATCGCTCGCGTGGCATAGGTCACGGCCAGATCGAGATCGTGGGTGATGAACAGCATGGCGTCAAAATTCGAGAGCGGCGATTTATTGCCGTCAGCAGTGTTGTCGGCGCCGAGGATGCTGTCCATGAACGACATGTAGTTGCCATAGTCCTGCCCGGCGGTCGGCTCGTCGAGGGCCAGAATCTTCGAGCGCATCGTGGCCACGCAGGCAATCGTCACCCGCTTCTGCTGGCCGAACGAGAGCGAGAGCGGCGGATAAGATTCCAGGCCGGCCAGATTGAGAGCGTCGAGGGAAGCGGTGATTGACTTGTCAATTTCCTCCGGCTTGTATCCCAGGTTTTGCGGCCCGAAGGCAAGCTCTTCTTTCACCGTCGGCGCGAAGAGCATGTGCGTGGGACTCTGGAAGGCATAGCCGAGTGTGCGCGCGATTTGAGCCACCGACAGTTCCCGCGTATCCTTGCCGTCCACCAGCACCCGGCCCTTGCGCGGCTTGAGCAGGCCAATGGCGTGTTTGATGAGCGTGCTCTTGCCGGCGGCGTTGGGGCCGAGGATGGCAACCGTCTCACCGGTGCGAATCTCAAGCGAGACGTTTTTCAAAATCTCCGGCCCGTCGCCGTAAGCGAACGACACGTTATCGAAAACAATCAGCGGTGAGGCATACCAGGTTCGCAGTTTGCGGTCAGCGGGCGCGGGCGGCGGGGTGGGGGTTCCAGTCGCGCGCACGCGTTGCATCACTTGCTGGGCCGGGAGCTTCACCTCGTGCCAGTCCACCACCTCGGCCAGGTTATCAGGCCGGCCCAGATATCGCACCTCACCTTCCTTTAGATAGAGAATGCGATCTGGCCGGGCGTTGAGCGCATCTTCCACGCGATGCTCCACCAGCAGGATCGTGGAGCCTTCGTCGGCCAGGTGGCGGAATACCGCCAGCGCCTCACGCGCCGAGGCCGGGTCGAGCGAGGCCAGCGGTTCGTCGAGCAACAGAATAGAAGGCCGCATCGCCAACAATCCAGCCAGAGCCGCTTTTTGTTTTTCGCCGCCGGAGATCGAGAAGGTCTCGCGGTCGCGCAAGTACATGATGTCCAGGCGGTTGAGGGCCTCATCCACACGCTCCCATACCTCACTGGCGGGCAGGCCCAGGTTCTCCGGCCCAAAGCTCACTTCCGATTTTACGTGCGCGCCCAGAATCTGTTTCTCTGGGTCTTGTAAAAGCGTCCCGACAATCCCTGACAGTTTGGCTAGAGAGTAGTCTTTAGGATCCGCGCCGTACAGGAGTACCTGGCCTTCCATGAGTCATGATACGGTGATTACGATAATCGAGTCACTTCAACTGTGTCGCCGATCTGCGCGCCCAGCCTTTGCCCGGCATTGCCGTTCACGACAGCCACCGCCAGTTCGCCGACGCTGTTGATGAGGGCCACCAGTTCGCCCGGCGCGCGCTCGCCAAAGGTGCGCACCAGGCCGCGCATCTCCACGCCGCGCACAGTTACCTTTACCTCACCCAACCCGGCAATATCTGTTTGACGAATGTTGGTGGCGATGTTGCCAAAGTGATCGATGTGGATGATTTCGCCGCGCGCGCCGCTCGGCGTTGATTCTACCGGACTTAGCGGGAATAGCACAGGATCAGTAATGGGCGAGCCGACCGAGTCTAAGGGGACGCCGCCGGCCAGGTGGGCGGCGGCGGGCGCAAATATATCGCGCCCATGAAAGATGTTGCTGATCTCCGGCAACCAATATTGGGGTTGGTTCAGATGATAGAACTCCATCAGCCAGCCTTCGCGTTTGGCCCGGGCGTGCATCAACGTAATCAGGCCGTTGTCTGGCCCGACGTAAATTTGCGATCCGAAGCGGGCGGCCAGTGGGCGGCGAGCCGTGCCCACGCCGGGGTCAACCACGCAAATGTGAATCGTGCCGTCCGGGTAATACCCCGCGCCGCGCCCGAACACAACCGCGCCTTCGCGCACGTTCTGTGGTGAGATCAGATGAGTCACGTCAATGAGGGTCGCGGTCGGGGTGATGTTGAGAATCACCCCCTTCATCACGGCGGTGAACCCGTCGCGAAGGCCGAAGTCGGTCATAAGGGTAATGATATTGCTCATATATTTTCTCCGGGAGACTGACCACTATTCTAGTCCAAGCCGGTTCATTCGCAAATAGCGAAGAGATGGCGATTTGTGGTAATCTTGATCACGAAGGAGGCTCCCCCACATGACCACCCAACCGATGACCCCTGCTGTTGAACGGCCCATGCATGAAGAGGCCGACTTCCTGAAAATCAACGCCATTGACCACCTCGAGCTTTGGGTGGGCAACGCCAGGCAATCCGTCTTCTTTTGGAAGGCGCTCGGCTTCAAGCCCGTTGCCTTTAGCGGCCTGGAGACGGGCAACCGCCGCTTCGCCTCGTGGGTGCTGGAGCAGGGCCAGATTCGACTAGTGCTCAGCACGCCCTACTCGCCGCACGACGAGATGGCCGCCCACCACCTTTTGCACGGCGATGGGGTGAAGACGATTGCCATGGAAGTGGACGACGTGGAAGCCGCCTTTCGCGAGACCACCTCTCGCGGCGCAAAGGGCCTCCAACCGCCAACCGAGGCCCGCGACGATCACGGCGCAATTCGCACGGCCATCATTCAAGGCTACGGCCAGACGCACTTCCAGTTTGTGGATCGGGCTGACTACGCCGGAGCGTTCAAGCCCGCTTACAAACCATTGCCTGAGGACAAGACAACGGTTCCCACCGGGCTGGCGGCTATTGACCACATCGTCGGCAACGTCGAACTGGGCAAGATGAATTACTGGGTCAACTGGTTCCACAAGACGATGGGCTTCCGCCAGATCGTCCACTACGACGACAAGGTGATCCACACTGAGTACTCGGCGCTGATGTCGAAGGTGATGGGTAACGGCAATGGAAGAATCAAGTTCCCCATCAACGAGCCGGCGGAGGGGAAGAAGAAGAGCCAGATCGAAGAATATCTCGATTACTACGTCGGCCCCGGAGTCCAGCACATCGCCATGATCACCGGCGACATTGTGAAGACGGTGCGTGAGCTTCGTGACCGGGGCATTGAGTTCCTGCGCGTGCCGCAAGCCTATTACGACTCTTTGCCTGATCGCATCGGGGCGATCAAAGAGAGCTACGACGACATCGCCGACCTGGGCATTCTGGCCGACCGTGACGATGAAGGCTACCTCCTGCAGATTTTCTCCCGCCCGATTCAAGATCGCCCGACGATGTTCCTGGAAGTGATCCAGCGGCGCGGCGCGCGCGGCTTCGGCGTGGGCAACTTCAAGGCGCTGTTTGAGAGTATTGAGATTGAGCAAGCGAAGCGGGGGAATTTGTGATTTTAGATTTGGGATTTTCGATTGCTGATTGCAGTCCAAAATCTAAAATCCAAAATCGAAAATGAAACTCGTTACCTTTGTCACTCCCGACTCTCCCCGCGAAGCCCGGCTCGGCACGGTGCTTGACGATGTGGTGATTGACTTGCACGCGGCCCAAAGCTGGGCGCAGGGCGCGCGCGGCCTGCCGCCGGAGCCATTGCCGGATTCTGTCTTTGGGCTGATTCATGCCGGGCAACCGGCGTGGTTGTACGCCCGGAATCTGCTCAACGTGCTGGACGGCGTTGACCCGACGATGGTGAAAGGAGCGCACCGGGCCAGGGTGGGGTGGCGGCTGAACGAAGTGCAGTTGTTCCCGCCTTTGCCGCGCCCCATGAGTCTGCGCGACTTCTACGCTTTCGAGGGCCACGTCACCGCCGCTTACGCCAACCGCGGGCGCGAAGTGCCTGAGGAGTGGTACGAGTTCCCCGCCTTCTACTTCACCAACCCTAATTCTATTTTCGGCCACGACGAACAAGTGCCTTGTCCAAAATACACGCAGGCGCTCGACTACGAGTTGGAGATCGCCTGCGTGATCGGCAAGACCGGGCGCGACATCCCGGCAGAGAAAGCGGAAGAGTATATTTTCGGCTATATGATCATGAACGACTGGTCGGCGCGGGACGTTCAACGCAAGGAGATGAAGATGCTCGGCCCGGCCAAGGCCAAGGACTTTGCCACCTCGCTTGGCCCGTGGCTGGTGACGATTGACGAATTGCGCGATCGGGCGACGGGCAAGCCCGGCGTGTTCGACCTGGAGATGGCGGCGCGGGTGAACGGCGTCGAACGCTCACGCGGCAACTTCAAGGACATTCACTGGTCGTTCGGCCAGATCGTCGAGCGCGCTTCGGCTGACGCCTTCCTCCTGCCCGGCGATGTGCTGGGTTCGGGCACGGTAGGCACCGGCTGCCTGCTGGAGCTAACCAAAGGCGAAGGCCCCTGGCTTCAGCTGGGCGATGTAGTGGAGTTGGAGATTGAGAGGTTGGGGATACTGAGGAATAGAATAGCATGACACGAAAAAGGCAATTAGTTTCTGAAGCTCGTAAATATTTAGTGACAACGGTTGCTCAAGCAAGGGAGATCACCGATGGTTGGCTCTCGGAAATCGATCTGAAAAAAGCCGCCAAACTAGGGCTCCCGGAAGTTGATGATCGGTATCATGTTTGGCGCGTACCTCTTTGCGACCAGCAAAACGCCAAAATCGGTGAAGTCGTTATAGATGCTTATACAACAGAGATTCTCTACCACAAGACGACCAAGCCCGAAATTTTAGAGGCCCGCCTGCTTCAGCGAGGCAATGGGTCAGTGGCTCACAAGCACAAATCAAAGGCTGAGTATACTCTTTCGCCGCTCCGCAACACAGTTGGGTTAGGAAATTGTGTTGACCTCATAGACGAAATGCCAGCGGGTTCTGTTGATCTTATCTTCACCTCGCCCCCCTACTTTAACGCTCGCCCTGAGTATAGTGAATATGAAGAATATGAAAAGTACCTGTTTGAAATGCGCCAAGTAATACGCCGAGCACATAAAATTTTGGGTGAAGGCCGTTTCTTGGTGATGAATACGGCTCCTGTTCTTATACGGCGGGCAAGCCGGAATGAGTCGTCTAAACGGATAGCGGTGCCTTTTGAGTTACATCGAATTTTTATCGAAGAAGGCTTTGATTTCATAGACGATATTATCTGGGTCAAGCCTGAAGGCGCTGGTTGGGCAACCGGGCGAGGCCGTCGGTTTGCGGCTGACCGAAACCCTCTTCAATACAAGGCCGTGCCAGTCACCGAATATGTTCTTGTTTATCGCAAACAGACAGATATGTTGATTGACTGGCATATTCGCACTCACCCCGACCGACAATTAGTAGCTGACTCCAAGATCGACGACGATTATGAGCGCACCAACATCTGGCGTATTCAACCCGCAACCAATTCAAAGCACCCCGCTGCCTTTCCGCTGGAATTGGCTGAGAAAGTCATCAAATACTATTCCTTCAAAAACGACGTGGTGATGGACCCGTTTGCAGGCTCTGGCACGGTGGGGGCAGCGGCGGCAAAGCTGGGCCGTCGGTTCGTGTTATTTGACATCAACCCTGATTACATCGAACTCATCAAAGGCTCAGTTGACTCTTGGCTTGGCAAAGCTTCTGAAAACATCCTGTGGCTTAACTGCACGGCCCCAGCCCCCGCTCTCAGATTGTTTGAGAAGCCTCGAGAATATCATGTGAAACGGAGTCGGAAACGTGGATAAAGTTTCGCTAAACGACTTGTTCCCAGAGAGTGGCCGAATTCTATTGACGGGGGGCGGCAAAGAGTTCATTGAACGGATAGGCTTAGAGACCGCCAAACGAGCTGTCTTGAGTGTTCTTATGGGGGAGAACATTCGCAAACAGACAGAGCCGTTGACCCGGCAACGTATTGCACAAATTAGCGGCGCTATGGTAGCTCTATTCGCGCGCGGTTTCAGTGAAGTTGATGATTTTTCTAGTCAGCTATCAAAAATGGCTGTGCAACAACTTGAAGAGACGAAGAGAAATGACAAAGTCAGCACTTGGCTGGCTCAGTGGGTCATTGGACTGACTGGAAAATCAGTGCAGAATGTTCTCAGAAGCGATCCTAAAGAGCGAGCAGCCTATGTTGCGGAATTTGAAAGCATCATTCAAGCCTCAGCGGCACAATGCCGTGCAGACATGGGCGACCTCAAAATGACTTTGGGGTTTGTTGAAGACAAGAAAGGCAACAGGGTTGAAATGGGGTGGGAGGATATTGCGCGTCTGACCACCGCGATCGGAAGCTTGACCCTTACCATACGCGGCTCAGATAAATCTACCTATGGCAAGTTGTTTGAACGGCTTGTGCTTGGTTCAGCCCTTTCCGTGCTTGGATTCCAATTGGTTGGGCGCACAACCAACACGAAAACTCACAAAGTCTTTTGGCTGGCTGATAGCTCCGATACGCGAGAATGCGATGCGACGTTGCTGTACCAGCCCGGCAAGTTGGCCCGATTTGATATAGGTTTCATCGGCCCAGGAAATTCGGAGATTTCAAAGGATAAACTTACACGCTATGCCCGAGAGATGGAGATCGGCGGCACAACACACGCCTCACAAACTTTTATTGTAGTGGATCGCCTGCCCAATACCAGCAAAACCCGCAGGGCTGCCGATAAAATCGGAGCGGAAATTATTCAGATGAGCATGCGATATTGGCTGAGGGATTTGGCTCAACGTCTCGAAGCGCGATTGGGCTACAAACACAAGCTCGCTTCTATGCCGGACGGCAAAATAGAAAGCTATTTGAAGACTAAACTGGCTACTACTCGGATTCAAGATTTTTTATCCGGCTTCTCTCCTGTTGAAACGGATGAGGAACCTGAGGAGGAATAGGTTATGCCCTTCTACCACACCCTCGGCCAAATCCCACCCAAACGCCACACCCAGTTCCGCAAGCCGGACGGCTCGCTCTATCGCGAGCAGGTGATGGGCACCAAAGGCTTCTCCGGCATCCAGTCCATCCTCTACCACTGCCACCAGCCCACGCAGATCAAGCACGCCGAAACGCTGGGCAGCGCTAAAGTGGAGTACGTGGATTACGGCCCGCTCCGCCACCGGCTGTTCAAGAGCAAGGATGTTCCACAAGGCGGCGACCCACTCAGCGGGCGGCGGGTTTTGCTGGGCAACGAAAATGTGACGATGGCCGTCGTCCGCCCGACTGAGTCCATGAGCTATCATTACCGCAACGGCGAAGCGCATGAGTTGTACTTCATTCATCAAGGCGAAGGCACGCTTCACTCGCAGTTTGGCAAGCTGGACTTCGGGCCGGGCGACTATCTCAATATTCCGATCAGCACAACGTGGCGGATGGAACTTCGGGGCGCCGGCCACCGGATGTTGGTCTTTGAGTCGGCCCACGACTTTGAGCCGCCTCAACGCTACCGCAACGAGTACGGCCAGTTCCTCGAGCACAGCCCCTACTGCGAGCGCGACATCCGGGTGCCGAAAGAGTTGGAGACCCATGATGAGGCGGGTGACTTTGAGGTGCGAGTCAAGGCGCGCGGCGAGTTTCACCGCCACATCCTTGATCATCACCCACTGGACGTGATCGGCTGGGACGGCTTCCTCTACCCTTACGCCTTCAACATTGCCGACTTCGAGCCGATCACCGGGCGTGTTCATCAGCCGCCGCCAGTGCACCAGACTTTTGAGGGCTGGAATTTCGTCATCTGCTCATTCGTGCCGCGCATGTTCGACTATCATCCGCTGGCGATTCCCGCGCCCTACAATCACGCCAACGTCAACTCGGACGAAGTGCTGTATTACGCCGAAGGCAACTTCATGAGCCGCAAGGGCGTGGAGCAATTCGACTTCAGCCTGCACCCCGGCGGCCTGCCGCACGGCCCGCACCCTGGCACGTCAGAAGCCAGCATCGGCAAGGCGCGCACGGAAGAACTGGCGGTGATGTGCGACACCTTCCACCCGCTTCACGTCACAGCTTTCGCGCTGGAGTGTGAAGACGAACGATACGCTTACAGTTGGGTTGAGCATGAATGACACTTTAGGAGCCAAATAGAAATGACAAACTCGTTGAAGAACTTGCAAGGCCTCGCCGCCTGCCTGGTTGCGCTGTTGGCGCTCGTCGTCGTCGCCTATTTCATCGCTTCGGTCATCAAGAGCCAGGATGAGTCGCTCCTCGACATCAGCCCGGCGGCAGTTCAGCCGCGTGTGCTCACGGCCATCATCGGCCTGATGCTGGTGCTTGGCGTCGCTTATGCCACCGCCGAATCACTTGATTGGACGGTCGGCTCACGTCAAATTGTGTTGATGGTCGTGGGCGCAATTGTTTACGGCGTGCTGGCCTGGCTGTTCAACGGGCAAACATTCACCCTCCCGTCGTTCAGCCAGGTGACGCTTAAACCGGCGCTGGTCGTGCCGGTCTTTTTCGGTTTCATGTTCGGCCCGGCGGTCGGCTTCATGACCGGCGCGGCGGGCACCATCGTGGGCGAGTTGTTTGCGGGACTCGTCTCACCGCACTGGGCAGTGGCGCACGGCATTGTTGGACTCGTAGCTGGGATGGCGACTCTGATGAGCGACGAAAAACAGTCGCTCGACGTGGCAACGGCCATCACCGGGGCGGGCGGACTCATCGCCACCGCCTTTTTCTTCGCCAGCCCGGCGACTCAACTTTCATTCCTCATGGGCCTCTCGGTTCTGATCGGCGCAGGATTGGCTATTGCTCTGCGCTTTGCCTTTCCCAATCGTCAGCAGTGGGCGCTGGCAACGTTATGGGGAAGCGTCGGCGTCATCGTCGGGCTGGGGTTGACCGCGGTGGCCGACACCTGGTTGATAGGCGTTACTTTAGCAGAGACGATTGAAAGGGAGTTTATTCCGGCGGCGGGGCCGGGTCTGATCGCGCTGGCAATCCTGTTGCCAATTGTGATAGTCGTCTACGATTTGGTTCAAGAGTAGGGAAAGGGTTTCCCTCTACACCAACTCCCTCAATTTCTCAGCCGCCAGTTCCATCTCAATAAACAACAAGCCAAGCGGCACTTCATCGCTGGCATTGATGGACAACACTGCCTCTTCGCCGATTGCCGTGATGACGGTGTGGCCGGTTTCGCCCCGAACGTACACCTTGTTGAGCTGGCCGTTCTTCATGGCTCCGGTCAGGCGCTCGCCCAGCAGGAGCATCACCGCCGACATGGCCGACACGCGCTCTTCTTCCACGTAATACGGCATCACCGAAACGACGATCAATCCGCTCAAGTGCACCACTGCCGCCGCCGTGATGTGGGGCGAGGCCCTGAGGATATCGTGAAGGATGGCCTTGATAGGCTCTTTTGAATCAGGCACTCAATTCTCCCAAGCCGGTTGCTTCAACAACACATCCGTCAACTCGGCAGTCTTGTTCAAAATCAGAGTCGCTCCCGCTCGCTCCAATTCCCTTCGCTCGCCAAAGCCGCACAACACGCCCACTGTTTGCGCCCCAGCTCGGCGGCCCGCCCGAATGTCCATCGTCGTGTCGCCAATCATCACACAGTTTTCAACCGGCAGGCCGAGTTGCTGGGCCGCATGGTAAACCGGGGCCGGGTGTGGTTTGATACGGGGCGCGGTGAGGGCCGAGACCACAACTTGAAAATAAGGGCGCAGTTCAAACTGCTCCAGAAACCCTTCGGCGTTGCGACGGTCACGGGAAGTGACGAGCGCCAGCGGATAACGGGCGGCCAGACTCTCCAACATCGGCCTGACGCCTTCGATGAGCAGAAAACGTTTGGCCGAGCCTTGCCCGCGCAGGCGATACAAAGTGTCGGTGGCGGTTGCCAGGAGCGTATCGAGATTCAGGCGGTCGGGAACCGTCATCAGCCAGTTGAGGGGCGTCTCGGTCGTCATCAGCCCCCAGCGCAAAAAGCGGGTGGGACTGCGGCCCGGAAACAGAACGTGGAAGGGTTGGATGATGCGGGCGACGGCGGCGATGTAAGCATCGTCGGTGTCGGCTAGCGTGCCGTCCAGGTCGAAGAGCAGGGCGTGGATGCGGGCGAAGTCGAGCATCAAAGTGTCGAAGCGGCGAATACGTATTGCGTATCGTTTACTCACTACGCAATACGCAATACTGAATACGCAATAAGCCTCTCAGAAATCAACCGCCTCTCTCACCTTCTCCAACGTTTCCGCGTCGGGTGCAAGAATCCACAGCGTAGCTTGCGGGGCGAAGTAGAGGCAGGCGCTACCGTCCAGCCAGCACAAACTTCCCTCGCCAACCTTTGCCGAGCCGCCAAAGCGGGCGTCGCCGTACTGCTGGAAGGCATCCACAAATTCTTCGGTGTCGCTCGTCGTGTCCCAGACAATGTGCCAGGCGACGACGGTTTGATCAGCGGAGTCGTTGTAAGAGACGGTGTAGCGGTCGCCGCCCCAGCCGGCGGCGGCATCTGCCGCCTCGCCCTCGTCAATTTTCTGTTCAAGGATGAGTGAGGTGTACCACTCGCCCATTACGTTGGTGTCAATCTGCCGCCAGTTTGCGCCGAGGGTGTCGGTGAGGACGGGCGCGGCCACGATTTGCGGAACTTCACCTGAGTCAAACTTTTCTGGGTGCAGGATCATCTCGGTGCTGAGGGGCGGGTTGGCAAAGGCGGCGTCCACCTCGGCCCAGCCGCCCCGGTCGTAGAGTCGCTTGACGAATTGGAAGCCCTGGTCGTAGGGGAAGTAGAAATCTTTTTGCAGGTAGGCGGGCGCGCGGTAGTAGGCCGAGTCCGGGTCGGCGTAGGCGTTGGCATTGTATTCATCCCAATCGGCCTGGGTGAAGTATTGTTCCTGCCACAGCCCTTCGAGCACCATGGCCTCGCCTTCCACCAGCGCCTGGGCGGCGGCGGATTTTTCCGAGTCGGCCTCCCAGCCCTCGTCGCTCAGGCCGAGGGCCTTGAGGCCGTAGGTCTGATCTTGTAGAGCATGTTGAAACTCGTGGGCGAACGTCACGCGCTCCACTGCGCCCAGCCGCCCGCTCTCGGTGATGATGAACAGCTTGCCCGCCTCCCCGGCCTCATCGTCGTAAAAGCCGAGGATGTTTTCAGAATACAGGTCGAGGTAGAAGTCATACAACTCGAACGACGGGTCGAGCAAGCCAAAGGCGACCAGGGTTCGGGTGTCGTCTTCCGCTTCCTCGCGGCTGTAATCTTCCTCAAAGCTATTGAGATTGTAGTCGCGCAGTTCGTCATTGGTCATGAACTGCCGTTCCACCGGTTTGGAAGCCGACAGCCCGCGAATGTCCATGACCTCTTTTTCGATCTCGTCCATCCCGGCGCTCAACTCGTCGGCGGATTGAGTCATGGAACAGGTTGATCGTGATCGCGCGGAGGCAGCTTCTGCCTCATGCAGTGACAAACCCACGGTGTTTCTCTACGTCGGTCGCCTGGAACCGCACAAGGGGATTCAAGATCTACTGGACGCCTTTGTCGATTTGCCCAAGGAGAGCCGGAAAAGCCATCTGATAATCGTCGGTGATGGCAGTATGCGCCGCTTAATAGAATCCGCTGCGCGTACCCACCCCGCTGTCGAATATCTCGGGCGGCTTTCGGGTAATGCTTTGATACATGCGTATAGTCGCGCGGATGTGTTTGTCCTGCCTTCTCGCGTGGAACCTTGGGGACTCGTCATCAACGAGGCCATGGCCGCCAGCCTAGCGGTGATCGCGACGGATAGGGTGGGATGCGTGGACGATCTGGTGCGCGAAGGCGAGAATGGCCGCGTTCTCAAACCGGGGGAGTTGATCATCCCGCTAAGTCTGCTGGCATTCATCGGCTCTGGCATTACCTTCGTCAACGGTATTTTCAACACCACAACGCGCTGGGGCTTTCTGGCCGCGTTGTTATTTTTCCTGTTGGTTTACCGTGGGCGCGATGTGCTTGGCGTGTTGGGGCATCCTCTGTTCTGGGCGGTTCTGGTTTATGCCTTCTGGGGGCTCATGACCGTTGCGTGGTCTGAGGTGCCGCAGATTTCACTCGCCAAGTCGCTGGTTTTTATCTGGGTAAGCACCACGATGCTGATTGCCGGTTATTCCTGGGTGATGCGTCACGAACGAGCGCAGACATTGGATTTTCTCTGGCTGTTTGCTGTGTTTGCCTTGACCGCTGCGCCCACGGGGCAAATCGAGGGGAGCCTTGATACGGGCGAGTTTCTCTATGCTGGTTTGACCGTGAACCCCAACCACTTGGGGTTCATCCTGGCGGCGGCCAGCGCCTGGCTGATGTGGCGTGCCTACCTGGTTCACCGGCAGAATCGCCGACGTTTTGCTTTGTATGCTGGTTTGGTCGCGTTCGATCTCGTCTTCCTTTTCCTGTCGCATTCGCGCGCTTCGCT
>JACPWC010000006.1 GCA_016197225.1 Chloroflexota bacterium | reverse complement strand
CGGTCAGACTGGTCATCGCCAGAAATTGGCGCGGATTATCTTTCAATGTAGTGTAAGTAAGCATAGCCCTATTATCGCTTATTTCCAATAATGTCTATTGGCTTAAAGCCGCCCACTCGGCATTTATCTCCGCCAGCAGTGCGGTGTGGGTGACGATGGACACCACGCCCATTACGCTCGGCGTGCCTGCCGCCCGCCCCGAAACCGAAACCCGCCGCCGCTATTTTGACGATGATGAGCATGTGGCGGATGCGGGTGAGGGGCTCCGGTTTGGCTAGGTGCTGAAACCTGTGCTGGAAGAGGGGGTGGTAGAGCAAACTATTCAAGACTAGAGAATGCATCTATGCGTAGAAACTTGCGTATAATAGTAGATGCTTGATGCGGCTGAAAGTACAGTGGGTCGCACATACAAACCTACGGGCGGCAAAAGGAACCATATTAGCCATGACTCAACGAGGTCGAATCCAACCACTTAGAGGTTCATCGGGAACTCCGTTATCTGTTACTTTCGAATCAGAAGAAGTCGCGGCAATTGAAGACATGCTCGGTTACTTTGGCGATACGCGTGAAGACATAGTCTTCAAAGCCATAAGCCTGCTCTACACTATTTACCAACAAGACCCTAAAGCAGAGTCCGTCTTCATTCAAAAGGGCAACCAGCGTATTGTTATACCCTTGAAGTAATTTGAATACTCAATCTCGGAGGTGGATAATGCCTAGTAAAAAAGGAAGAATACAGGATTTATCTGTCATACTGAAAGATGAGTCGATTATCCGCAGCATATTTGCTCTAATTTTTGTAGCAGTATTTGCCTTTTTCCTATTGGGATCATTAATACTTGGTGGAATAAGTTTGTTTATGCCTCTGGAAGGTAAAGTTGGCGAGGCGAAGGAAATCATTGTTACGATTTCTGGAATTTTCTCTGGTCCATTGGGACTCATTCTGGGTTACTATTTCAGGAGCCAGGTAGAAAAGCCAAGTACTTAGTCTCAACATCAAGCCACTTGCAGGTCGAAGATTAGCAAAGTGTGCCCAACAACGGCTTACACCCGATGCGGCTTAACGCCTTGCCCTCCTGAGGTTTCTGGTAATTCCAGCGAGTCGCCTCAACGAATGAGACGTTGATTCACTGCCTCTAAACCCTCACCCTATGTCAGATAAATTTGAGTACTCCAAATCCGGGTCTAATTTGGTGATGAGTTCAACCTCTACATATAATCTCACTCTCAACACACTTCAAGCAGGCTTGCCTGGTATTACAGAGGCGTGGGGCAAGTTGTTGTGTGAGGCCAGCGCCTATTGCTTCGAGTGCCAAAATCACCCTAAAGGTGTTGAGTTGAAAGTACGCGGCATGTCCACAACATCTTTCAACGTGTTTTGGGAAACCATAATCACTGACCAATTACGAAGCGCGTGGAATGACGAACAGGATTTGACCGAGTTTGGTGCTTGCGGCATAGCCATTCTTTTGATATTGAAGCTTACAGGCTTCACAGTAATAGAGCGGGCTCGCAAAGGCACAGGCATTGATTATTGGCTCGGTCATAAGAATGCGGAAAGACCTTTTCAAAACGCCGCACGTTTAGAAATCTCAGGCATTCTTAATGGCGATGCCAACGCAGTAAAAACGCGAGTCAACAAGAAAATAAAACAAACCAAGCCAAGCGACGGAACTTTACCTGCCTTTGTTGTCGTTGTTGAGTTCAGCGAGCCACAATCCCACTTGGTACAGAAATGACCAAACTCAACGAACTGCACGAAATAGCAATGGAATTTGCCGATCAAGCGTACATCGCTAAACGGCAGGGGAACGCTCAACTAGCCGAAGAATTGACTCGCAAGGCGTTTGAGTCAGAGACAGCCGCCGCCGAGTTAATCAAGGCTGATTTATCAGCCGAGCCTTCCCGTTCTGTGTTATTTCGCAGTGCCGCATCACTGGCGCTTGAGTGTGGCGAATTGCGAGAAGCAGAACGTCTTATTGCTACTGCCCTTGTAGGAAACCCACCAACTGAAATAGCTGAAGAATTGCGCGACTTGCTTGAGCAAGTTCATTTTAGCCGACATCTGCGACTGCAAAATGTTGATTTGACGATAGGAGAATTGCAGTTGTCAATAGCGGGCAGTGTTGTAGGATACGGCATTGCATTAAGTGAAGTATTAGTTGAACGCATCAAAGATATGGAGCGCTTAATATATCGGACAGTAGAACGCAAGCTGGGCAGAGAGTTTAGAGAACGCGGGTCTGCAAAAAAGACAATTCAAGAAGGATACAGCCTCTACATAGCTACCCCCCGCCCCGGAAGTTTCGCGGTGACTCTGCGACTTGGCCGCCAGATGGAATTACCCGGCTTCGATTTATCTGGCGATGTCTTAGATGAAATCTTGGAGTGTTTCGATTTGCTGAACAGTAAACAAGAAGAAAAACTCAGGGCGAAAATTCCGCAAGAACCGTACTATCATAACTTCCTTGGACTTGCAAAGCGTATTGCACCCGACGGGGCTAAAGTAAGCATGGTGGGACTGACCAAGATAAAGGGTGAAAGTGAAGTAAATCTAGCAATTACTCGAACCCAAGAAAATATATCTCATTCAGCCTCAACTTCGATGCTGAAAAAGGGAGAGACTGGAGCACTCGTTAGCGTAACAGGGCGATTGTTGCTCGCGGACGCACGAAAAGCATCAGGTAAAATTCAACTTGTCGAAGAATCTGGCACACCGCACAACATTGTCGTCCCCGAAGGAATGATGGATGACATTGTTAAGCCACTTTGGGATGAAAACGTAACAGTGACAGGCATCAAATCAGGTACAAGAATCTATTTGAGAGAAATAATCAAAGCAGAGTGAGTACTCCGTTTGGGTCGCTTCGCAGAATCATGGGGCTACCCAAGTTAGGTCGGCGGAGCAAACGCTCGCCCCGGTACCGTTCCCCCTTCGAGCCGCCGTGCATGATGTGAAGCGTCACTGTCAGCGGATTATGGGAGCGAATTGACCGGAACGCTGTCGGGCGAAATCCGTTCAACCTGTTCTGCGAAATCCGTTGACGGTATGCCTGCCGCGCAACTTTAGGCGAACAACATTTGACGAGCCGCTGTAACAAGAGTATATTGGCAACATGAAAGTCAGAACCTACATCACTCTCCCTCAGGACCTGCTCAGAGTCATTGATAAGCGAGCCAAGCTTTATGGAAACCGCTCGGTGTTCATCGAACAAGCAGTGCGGGCCTTCATTGCTCAACTGATTCGGGAAGAGCAAAACGCCAGAGACCTTGAGATCATCAACCGGCGGGCCGACTATCTCAATCAGGAAGCGGCAGACGTTCTCGCTTATCAGGTTGCGTAATGGCTTGTCCTCTCAGGTAGCAATTGGCGAAGACGAGGGCATGAAGCACGCCAGTAGCATTCACTGCGACGAACTGGTGAGTCTGCCTAAATCTGTCTTGACCAACTTCATCGGCACGCTCCCACCACACAAAATTGACGAACTCAATCAAGCACTGCGTGTTGCGCTAGACATCCCGGATTAATTGAGCGGAACGCTGCCGGGTGAAATCCGATGAAAGTACATAGCCATTTGGCCGAGAACGCCAGCCAGCCCGCGCCGCTAATTCCGAACCATTTTCCATTTGACAATCTCCTCAAACTGGCGGATAAATAGCCCAAGGTGACCTATGAAACAAAAGACTCCCTTGGCCGAACGAAAGCTATCTCCAATTCATCCCGGTGAAATTCTCCTCGAAGAATTTCTAAAACCACTGAATATCAGCCAATATCGGCTCGCCAAAGATATCAATGTGCCATCTCGCCGGATCAACGAGATAGTTTTGGGCAAGCGTTCTATTAGTCCGAATACTGCCCTTCGGCTATCGCGTTACTTCGGCCTTTCTGATCGCTTCTGGATAAATCTTCAGGCCCGTTACGATCTTGAAATCGAGAAGGACAAACTGGCCGGCCGGTTAGAGCGCGAAGTCCACGTGTATATGGCGGCCTAAGACACCTTCGCAACTCACTCCTGGCAACTGCGGCAACAGCGCCGTGTCTCTCCATGATCACCCTCAAAGACATCCAACTCGCCCAAACCAGAATCCGGGGCATTGCCGTGCGAACGCCCCTGCTGGCCTACCCGGGTTCTGCCCCCAACCGTTCCCTCTTCCTCAAGCCCGAAAACCTGCAACCGATGGGCGCGTTCAAATTGCGCGGCGCTTATAATGCCATCGCCAGCCTCACCCCGGCGGAGCGTGAGCGCGGTGTGGTCACCCACTCCAGCGGCAACCACGCTCAGGCGGTGGCTTACGCGGCGCGGGCGCTCGGCGTCAAAGCCATCATCGTCATTCCGAGCAACGCGCCCAAAATTAAAATTGACAAGACAAAGGGCTACGGTGCAGAAGTGGTGCTGGTGGGCAACAGCAGTGAAGAACGCCTCGCCAAATTTGAATCGCTGGCGAAGGAGCGCAACCTGGTTCCGGTTCCACCTTACGACGACGAGCGGGTGATGGCCGGGCAGGGCACGATTGGTTTGGAGATTCTTGAGGATTTGCCGGACGCCGAGTTGGCCCTGGTTCCGGTCAGCGGCGGCGGATTGATCTCCGGGATAGCCGCCGCCTTGAAGTTGAGCCGATCCAATATCAAAGTGATCGGCGTCGAGCCGGAACTGGCCGCCGACGCGCAGGAAAGTTTGCGGAGTGGCACGCTCACCGGCTACACCGCCGAGCAGGTCTCGCGCACCATCGCCGACGGTTTGCGGGTGCAGAAACTCGGCGCGCTCACCTGGCCGCACATTCAAGCTTACGTGGACGATATTGTGACCGTGAGCGAAGACGAAATTCGGAATGCCATGCGAACCCTGGCCTTCGAAGCGCGGCTGGTGGCCGAGCCGAGCGGCGCTGTCCCCTTTGCCGCCTGGCTCTATCGTCAAAACGAACTGCCCGCCGCGCGCCAGACTGTCGCCGTCATCAGCGGCGGCAACGTCGAGCCGCAAGTGTTGGCTCAGGTGTTGGCCTGATTCTCAACCGCAGAGTTCGTGGAGAGCGCAGAGAGAAAGAAACTCTGCGGCGAATCTCTCATTGTGGAGCGATTTGGCAAATCGCTCTACGTTTGCGTAAGGAGATCAATATGAAACTACGAACCGGCGACCCCTGGATGCCAGCCGCCGACTACAGCCGCTCACTCAAGGCGCTGACGATCAATTTGCTGGTGCGTGACGTTGGGAAGGCGCTCGTCTTTCAGCGTGAGGTGCTGGGCGCAACGGTGGTTTACAGCGACCCGGACTTTGCCGTTCTGCGGGCCAACGGCGCTGAGTGGATGTTGCACGCCGACCACACCTATCAAGGCCACGCGATGGAAGGATCGCTGGCCGGGGCCGGCCAGCGCGGCGCGGGCGCGGAACTGCGCCTGCACGGGCGCGACCCCGACGAAGCCGAGGCCGCCGCCCGGCGGTTGGGCTTTGGGGTGCTGGCCCCGGCAACTGACACGCCGCACGGCCTGCGCGAAGTTTATCTTCTCGATGACGACGGCTACACCTGGGTTCCCGACACGCTGGTGAAGCCTTAGAGCAAATTCCGAGTTGATTTACGGGTTCCAGACTTCCGAAGTCTTGAAGACTTCGGAAGTCTGGGTAAACCAACCTGGAAACCGCTCTAGTTTCACGGCGCAAACGGCAGAACTTCAATCTCCACTTCAGCCAGCGCCAGCCAGCGCGGCCCGGCATTCAGGCGCACGTAGCGGGCAAGAAGCGGCGAGGCAAATTTCAACTCCGACCACTCATCAGGCAGGTAATTACTGCAATCGGGCCGGCCACAGTCGTTGGCGCCCCCGAACGCCGTCGTCCAGGTCTGGCCGTCAACGCCCACATCAACGCTTGTCACAAAAACCGCGTCGCCCGTGTCCACCACCGGCCAGAACTTCACTGCCGACACCAGCATCTTCTCGCCCAGATCAAAAACCCAGGTGCCATGACCGCCGGCGCGAAGCGAGGCCCACGTTTCCGTCCGGCCATCGTGCACGTTTTCCGCGTCGCCGAACAGTTCGCCGATGAACGAAACGGCAAAGTCGCTCGTGTAAGCCGGTTGTGGCTCTGGGGTGGCCGTCGGGAGGGCGGTGGGCGGCAAAGGCGTGTCAGTCGGCGGAACCGGTGTCGGCGTTGGCGACGGCAACACCCCGCCGCAGGCCGCCACCATCAATATGATTGTTGTCAGCATAATTCTTTTCATATCAACCTCTCTTTCCAACTTCCAACCTCTAACTTCCAACCTCAACCACCATACACCCTCGGCACGCGAGCCATAATGCCGCTGGTCACGTCATAATTGATCGTTCCCCACCAGGTGGCGGCGTCATCGGCAGAGAGTCGCGCCCTGCCCTGCCCGCCGATCAATACCACCTCGTCGCCGCGCTTCACCTCGCCAACATCGGTGACGTTGACCATGATCTGATCCATGCACACCCGGCCCACCACCGGGGCGCGTTTGCCGCCGATGAGGACGTGGGCCACATTTTTGGGGAAGCGCCGGAAACCGTCGGCGTAGCCAACCGGGACGACGGCGATTTGTTCCTCGCCTTTGGTGACGTATTCGCGCCCGTAACTGATCGGCGCGCCCGGCGGCATGAGACGCACCTGGGCCACGATGGATTTCCACTCAAGCGCCGGGATGAAGTCCGCAGGAACCGGAACGTCGGGCGAGGGGTCGAGGCCGTACATGGCGATGCCGACTCGCACCAGATCGAATCGCGCTTCGGGCAGGCCGAGCGCCGCCGCCGAGTTGGCGGCATGAACCCAGGGCGGGCGCTCGCCGTTCAACGCCGAGAGCACACGCTGAAAGCGGGCCAGTTGTTCGTGAGCGAAACTTAAGTCGGTTTCGTCGGCAGAGGCAAAGTGGGTGAAGAGGCCTTCGACTTCCACGCCGGGCAACTGCTTCACCTGCCTCACCAGAGTCGCCCCCTCAGTTGGCGGCGTCCCCAGCCGACCCATGCCGGTGTCCACTTTGACGTGAAGCCTGGCGCGTTTGTTCAAACTTCGCGCCGCGTCCGAATATGATTTCGCCACCTCTTCGTCGTAGACGGCCAGCGAGAGATCGTGTTCGATGGCTTCGGTTGCCAGATCGGGCGGCGTGTAGCCCAGCACCAGAATGTTGGCCTTCAACCCGGCCTGCCTGAGGGCCAGGCCTTCAGCCGCAAAGGCCACGCCCAGCCAGTCACAGCCGGCCTCCGCCGCCGTCCGCGCCGCCTCAACCGCGCCGTGGCCGTAAGCGTTGGCCTTCACCACCGCCATCACGTTGGTCTTCGTAATCTCGCGCAGGCGGCGCAGGTTGTGTTGAATAGCGGCCAGGTTGACGACGGCAAAGGTTGGACGGTTCATAGCGAAGGTTATTATAAATCCCAAATCCCACGCCGCAATCCAGGCGTTCTGGTGATTACTCACAAATCGAAGTTCGCCCGCAGTTGCACTGTCGCCCGAACATGTGGGTAATCACCAGAGGCGTTCAAATCCCAATGAACAGTCAGCCTTTGGGATTTTGGAAGTTGGGGTTTGGGATTTTCTGACTGGTATAATCTCCCTTCGGCATGACTCCCCAAATCGCTATCGTCTTTGTCATTCTGCTCATCGCCACAACGTTGCTGATCACCGAGAAGCTCCGGTCGGATGTGATTGCGCTGTTGACGTTGAGCGCGCTGGGGCTGACCGGGCTGGTGGGGCCGCAGGACGTGTTCGCCGGGTTCAGCCGCCCCGCCGTCATCACCATTCTTTCCATCTTCATCATCACCGCCGGGCTGGAGCGCACCGGGGCCACGCGGGCCATTGGCAACCGTTTGCTCAGGCTGGCCGGGGCCAGTGAGGCGCGGCTCATCCCGCTCATCATGGTTGCCGGGGCGGCCTTCTCACTGGTGATGAACAACATCGCCGCCGGGGCGGTGCTTCTGCCCGCCGTCGTCGGCATCACCCGCCAGACCGATCTTAAACCCTCGAAACTGCTCATGCCGCTCTCGTTCGCCACGATGCTCGGCGGCATGGCCACCCTGCTCACCACCTCCAACATTCTGGTGAGCAACGCCTTGCGCGAAGCGAACCTCAAGGCCTTCTCGTTGTTCGACTTCGCCCCGGTCGGCATCCCGATTGTGATCGTGGGCATCCTTTATATGTTGCTGGTCGGGCGGCGGCTCCTGCCAGAGCGCAACCCCGGCGGTTCGGGCCGGGCGACGACGCCCCGCGAGTTGGCCGAAGTGTACGGCCTCAAGCAGGGCGTGTCGCAGGTGTATGTTTGCGCCGGGTCTTCCATGGCCGGCAACCCGGTGAAGGAAACCGGGTGGAGCGAGAAGCTGGGGCTGACGGTGATCGGCGTGTCACGCGGCGGCCACGTCACCCTCTCGCCGGGCAAGTCGTTTGTGATTCTGGAAGGCGACGTGGTGCTGGCCGGCGGCCAGACCGACGACACCGACCTGGCTTACTATGGCCTGATCCGCACCGACGACCCGACCTGGAAGGGCGACCTGGCCTCCGACGATGTTGATCTGGTGGAACTGATTCTGTCGCCGCGCTCCGAGTTCATCAACAAGACGTTGAAGGAGATCAACTTTCGCGGCAAGTACGGGTTATCGGTGCTGTCCATCTGGCGCAAAGGCGCGGCTATTCGTGACGCGCTGGGCGATATTCCTTTGCAGTGGGGCGACGCTTTGCTGGCGCAGGGGCCGCATCACAAAATCAAAATCGTTCGTGCCGACCCGAACATGCTGGTGCTGGACGAGGACGACGCGCCGCTGGTTCAACCGCGCAAAGCGCCGCTGGCGGTGTTGATCGTCACCGCCGCCCTGGCTCTGGCCACCTTCGAGATTCTGCCCATCGCCGAGGCCGCGTTCGCGGCGGCCCTGGCGCTGGTGCTGGCCGGCTGTCTCACCATGGATGAAGCCTACCGTTCCATCGAGTGGCGCTCCATTTTTTTGATCGCCGGATTCATTCCGCTGGGCATCGCCCTCGAACACAGCGGCGCGGCGGCCCTCATCGGCCAGGCGCTGGCGGCGATGTTGGGACGGTTCGGGCCGGTAGTCATGGCCGGCGGCCTCTTTCTGGCGACGACCTTGATTCTGCAAGTGGTGGGCAACGTCGGTTCAGCCGTCATCTTTGCCCCCATTGCCATCACTGCCGCCCAGCAGATGGGCAGTGACCCGCGCGCCTTTGCCATGGCCGTTGCCCTCGGCACCTCCATGGCCTTTCTCACGCCCACCGCCCACCCGGTGAACGTGATGATGATGGGGCCTGGCGGCTACACCGTCCGCGACTTCATCAAAGTGGGCTGGGGGTTGACGGCGGCGTTGTTTATCGTAGTGGTCGTTGTTCTACCGATTGTCTGGAGGCTATGACCTGTCAAACGACAAAAGTCAAACGACATAGGTGACTGCCGTTTGACGTTTGTCGTTTGTCGTTTAACGTTTGATGGATGTTTGAATTTGAACTAACCGCTCGCTCTGGCCGCGCCCGCGCCGGGGTATTTCATACACAACACGGCGACCTGCTTACGCCCGTCTTCGCTCCGGTTGGCACGCAAGGCACGGTCAAGGCCGTCACGCCTGCTCAACTGGAAGAGTTAGACGTGTCGCTGGTGCTGGCCAACACCTATCATCTTTACCTGCGGCCCGGCGATGAACTGGTGAAAGCGCTCGGCGGCCTTCACGAGTTCATGCGCTGGCCCGGCCCGGTGCTCACCGACAGCGGCGGCTTTCAGGTCTTCTCGCTCTCCGGCACGCGCAAGATTGACGACGACGGCGTAACCTTCAAGAGTCACATTGACGGCACGATGCACCGCTTCACCCCGGAGAAATCCGTTGACATTCAAAACAACCTCGGCGCGGACATCATCATGGCCTTCGACGAGTGCGCGCCGCCGCTCGACCGCGACTACAACGAGATCGCCCTGGCCCGCACCCACGCCTGGGCGGCGCGTTGCCGCGAGCATCACCGGCGAAACGATCAGGCCTTGTTTGGCATCGTGCAGGGCGGCGTCTTTCCAGACTTGCGCGAAGACTCGGCGCAGTTTCTAATGGGCCTCGACTTTCCCGGCTACGCCATCGGCGGGTTGGCGGTGGGCGAGACGAAAGCTGAAATGCACACCACGATTGAACTGCTCGACCCGATCCTGCCGGAGCACAAGCCGCGCTACTTGATGGGTGTCGGCTCGCCTGAAGATTTGGTGAACAGTGTCCGGCGTGGCGTGGACATTTTTGACTGTGTTCTGCCCACGCGACTGGCCCGCAACGCGGCGGCCATGACCCGAACCGGGCGGCTGAACATGAAGAATGCTCAGTACGCCCGCGATCCCGGCCCGGTGGAAGAAGGGTGCAGTTGTTATTGTTGCGCCAACTTCACCCGCGCCTACATCCGTCACCTCATCGTCGCCAAAGAAATTCTGGCCTCAACCTTGCTCTCCATCCACAACATTCACGTCCTGCTGACTCTCATGCGCGAAATGCGGGCCGCCATTCTCGACGGCGCATTTGAAAGCTACGCCAACAACTTCCTGCAAAACTATATTCCGGTCGGCGGCCAAACGCCCGGCGACGACCGGCAGGTTCTCGAAGACTGAAGGCCCCATGTCTATATTTCAATCGTTCATTCTTGGCCTCGTTCAAGGCGTCACCGAATTTCTCCCCATCTCCTCCACCGCCCACCTCATTCTTGTTCCCTGGCTCCTCAACTGGTCATTTAACGAAGAAGCCGTCTTTGCCTTCAACGTCCTGGTTCAACTGGGAACCGTGACTGCCGTCATCCTCTACTTCCGGCGCGACCTGTGGAAGATCGCTCTGGCCGTTCTCAATGGCATCCGGCGTGGGCGGCCCTTTGTCTCCGACAATGCCCGGCTGGGCTGGCTGGTGGTCGCCGCCACCGTTCCGGCGGCCATCATCGGCCTGCTCTTCAAACGATTCTTCGAAGCCTTGCACCACAACCCTTTGCTCATCGCCTCCATTGTGGCCGGCGCGGCGGCGCTGTTCCTCGTCGAGCGCATCAGCCGGCACGACCGGGACCTGAGCGCCCTCACCTGGCGCGACGCCGTCATCATCGGTTGCTCGCAGGCGCTGGCGCTGTTGCCCGGCGTCTCACGCTCGGCGGCCACCATCTCCGGCGGGCTGGTTCTGGGTCTCAAGCGCGACGCGGCCGCCCGCTTCAGCTTCCTCATGTCCATTCCCATTCTCATCGCCGCCAGCGCCATCGCCGTCAAAGACCTGATTGACCTGCCAAACACAATGTCGTACGTTCCCTCACTCGCCGTCGGGTTCATCGCCGCCGCCGTCGTCGGCTACCTTTCCATCCACTGGTTGTTGGGGTATCTTGCCAAACGATCGTTGTATCTGTTTGCCTGGTATCGCATCGCCTTCGGTTTATTGTGCTTCATCGCCGCCTTCGTTCGTGGGCAGTTCTCTTTTTGATAACGGCCTGCGCCGCGCCCCGGCCCGCGCCTACGGTTCAGCCGCCGATTCGGGTGGCGACCACGATCTCAGCCCAACCCTTCGCGGCGGCGGCCACTGATCGAACGGCCAACCCCGGAACCGAGTTCGAGATCATGCTGGCGGCTTCCACATCCGATCTGTTGGATCAAGTGGCAAGCGGCGGCGTCATCGGCTTCACCCTGTTTCTGCCGGGCGAGTCGACTCTGTGGGGCACGCCGCTCGGCGAAGAACCCATCGTCGTCATTGTCAACCCGACGAACGCCGTCAACGATCTGACGCTGGCGCAAGTGCAAGATATTTTCGCCGGGCGGGTCGGCGGCTGGTCTGTCGCCGTGCGTGAGGATGGCGACGACTCGCGGCTGGCATTTGAGGCAATGATCGAGACCCAGCCCGCGCTCACCTCGCGGGTCGCGCCCTCGCCCGAAGCCATGCTCAAGTTTGTGGCCCAGACGCCGGACGGCATTGGCTACCTGCCGCTCAGTTGGCTGAACGAGACCGTGAAGGCGTTGACGATTGATGGCAGGCCGCCGACGGATGCCGACTATGAATTGAAGGCCCTGCTCGTGGCAATTGCAAAGGAAGAGCCAACCGGCGCGGCCCGCGAGTGGCTGGGGCGGTTACAAAAATGAGGCTCGCCGTCCTCGCCGACATTCACGGAAACCTGCCGGCCCTGCAAACTGTGGCCGACCACATTGAACGCTGGCGGCCCGAGGGTGTCGTGTTGGCCGGCGATGTGGTCAATCGCGGCCCGCGCCCGGTGGAATGCTGGCGCTTTGTGCAAGAGAAGGTAAAAACGCAGGGCTGGCAGTTGGTGCGCGGCAACCATGAAGAATACGTGGTCAGCCAGGCCACGAACACCCACGCGCCGGGAAGCCCGGAGTTTGAGATCGCCCGCAGTTCGTTTTGGACATATCAAAAGTTCAACGGCGAAGTGTCGGCGCTGAACGACCTGCCCTTCTCGCTCGATCTGCCCTCACCCGGCGGCGGAGTGCGAGTCGCTCACGCTTCGATGCGCGGATCGCGCGACGGCATCTATCCCTGGACGACCGACGAGGAGTTGAGCCAGCAAGTTGGCTCGCCGCCCCCGGCTCTGTTTGTGGTCGGCCACACCCACCGCCCGCTGACCCGGCAGGTGAATGGCGCACAAGTCGTCAACGTTGGCTCGGTTGGCCTGCCGTTCGACGGCGACCCGCGCGCCGGTTACGCCCAGTTCGTGTGGCAGGCTGGCAGCTGGCAAGCTGAGATCGTCCGCCCTGATTATGATCGAGCGCAGGCCGAGCGCGACTTTTTTGACACCGGCTTTTATGACGAAGGCGGCGCGCTGGCGAAGTTGATGGTGCGAGAACTGCGAATCGCCCAATCGCAGATCGGCGAGTGGACGGTTGCCTGGCAGGCGAAGGTGGTGGCGGGCGAGATCGGGCTTGAGGAGTCGGTGGAGAGGTTTTTGGCAGAGGGATCTAACGTCACCAAAACGGATTGAACTGCCTCTCTTCCCCGACCGTCGTCTCTGGCCCGTGACCGGAATAGGCGAGGGTTGAGTCCGGCAGGGCGAGAATGAAGAACAACGGATCAACCGAATTCAACGGATCGGAATCCGTTGAATTCGGCTGATCCGCTGTTATAAAAACGGGTTGAACCGCCCATCCGTATTTTCGTCATTCATCTTCTTTCAAAGCTTCGCTGACCTTCGCCTAATCTTACCCCACAACCACCCATAAAACTTTTCAGCAAAAGGGAAGCTGAGGACGGCGCCAACGAGGGAGCCGAAGAGGCCGAGGCCTTTGGCGACGACGGCGGGCAAGCCAAACACATCGGTGGCCTGGAGGGTGAGCGTGCGCGCCCACAATTCTTTCTGCAAAATGTCGCCGCCGGCTTTGGGAATGAAGCGCAGTCGAATGATGAGGTTGGCCTTCTGGCGGCCCGGCTCATCCACTGAAATCGTCCAGCGCCAGGCCACGTTTTCACCGGGGAGGAGCGGTTGCTCCCAGTCGCCGATCCGGTCAATGTTGAGGCCGACAGCATCAAGCCGGGCGATGGCGGTGACGGTGTGGGTGTCGTAGAGATTCGGAATCTTGACCGGTTCGCCGGTGGCGGTGTGCCCCCCGCCCTCAGCCGTCGGCGTGAGGTAACTGCCGTCGGGCGCGATGACCAGCGCCAGCCGGATCACGTCCGAGTCGCCAACGCGCAGGCTGAGCGGGTAGTCGAGTTCGACAGCGCGAGCTTCGGGCGGGCGCGGGGCGGGCGCAGTTTCGATGATAGACGGCGATTGAGTCGGCGCAAGTGTCGCTTCGCCGCCGCCGCCAGAACCATCGTCAGTGACGGCGGGAAAAGGCGCAGAGGCGCTTTGCAAAGTAAAGAGGCTGATGAATACAAAGGCAGTAAATAACAGAAACAGGGCAATAACGCCAATAGCCAAACATCCACGTCGGCGGTTTCCCCCTTGAGCAACGGTTAAGAAGAAAAACGCAGGCACTAATCCCGAAGCAGGCAGGGCCAGATCATTCGGCGAGAGCGGTTGATTATCAACGCTACGCGCAGTCGGCCAGAGTGAGGCGGCCAGCAGGGCAAGAGAGGCGATGAGCAGAATCAGGCCGAGAACGGCCAACAGGCGGCGGAGAGGGGACATGGTGCTTGCAGTATATCAAAAAGTTGCCAGCCTAAAATAGGCGTGGACATTCTGCGCCGGAAGTGGTATATAGAACATTTGTGTCCGATGTAAAGTCTGAAGAATACGAAGTTATTTACGCCGGGTTCGAGGCCGCCATCTCGCGCTACGACTGCGGCCAGTATTGCGCGCCTCACAACGGCGGCGAGCCGGTGTGTTGCACTACCAGGAACGCCATTCCAATTGCCACCGTCGAGGAGTGGAAATTTTTGAAGTCGCGCACCGACCTGTGGCACATCTATCAGCCGCGCACCAAAGCCGAGCGCAAGATCAAAGAAGAACTGCCACACGACTGCCGGGCGCTGGAGTGCAAAGGGGCCGCCCTTTGCGAGCGCCACAACCGGACGCTGTCGTGCCGCACGTTCCCGTTCTATCCTTACATCACGAAAGGATATGACTTCGCGGGGCTGGCCTACTACTGGAACTTTGAAGATCGGTGCTGGGTGATCAGCAATTTGCAGATCGTGGAGCAGGAGTTCGTGCGCGAGTTCGTCAGCACCTTTGAGTTGCTGTTCCGCAAAGTGCCGGGCGAGCTTGAAGTCTTTCGCGACCACTCGGCCTCACAGCGCCGCGCCTTCTCGCGCTGGAAGCGCACCATTCCGCTCATTGGCCGCGACGGCGGCTACTTTGAAGTCGTCCCCAACACCGGCGAAATCCGCCCGGCGAAGGTGGAAGACTTTTTGAAGCACGGGCCGTACAAGTAATTCACAATTGACAATTCTCAATGCTCAATTGTGAATTGCGCATTGAGAATTGAGCATTGGAGAGCTATGCCTCAAGACAAAATAATTGTGGTTGGCGCGCGAGAGCACAACCTAAAAAATATCACGGTTGAGATTCCGCGCGACAAGTTGGTGGTCATCACCGGCCTGTCGGGATCGGGCAAATCGTCGCTGGCGTTCGACACGATCTTCGCCGAGGGCCAGCGGCGCTACGTCGAAAGCTTGTCGGCCTACGCCCGCCAGTTTCTCGGCCAGCTTGAGAAGCCGGATGTGGATCGCATTGACGGCCTCAGCCCGGCGGTGGCGATTGACCAGAAGGGCGTGAGCCACAACCCGCGCTCCACCGTCGGCACCGTCACCGAAGTTTACGACTACCTGCGTCTGCTCTTCGCCCGCGCCGGAACGCCGCACTGCCCCAAGTGCGGGCGGCTGGTGCAGAAGCAGTCCGCCGAGCAAATTGTGGACGCGGTCAGCGCCATGCCTGAAGGCGCAAAGTTTATGATCCTGGCCCCGCTGGTCAAAGATCGCAAAGGCCACCATCAGCAAGTATTCGAGGACGCCCGCAAGAGCGGCTTCGTGCGGGTGCGGGTGGACGGCCAGGTGCGCGACGTTGAGGAGCAGATCGAGCTTGACCGCTACAAGATGCACACGATTGAGGCAGTAGTGGATCGGTTGATCGTGAAGGCGGGCAAGGGCGACGAAGCCAAAGAGTTTCAAACGCGCGTCACCGACTCCGTGGAAACCGCCTTGCGGCTGGGCGGCGGGACGATCATCGTCAACCGCCTCGACACCAACGACGATCAGCTTTATTCTGAGCACTTCGCCTGCCCCTTCGACGGCACCAACCTGCCCGAGATCGAGCCGCGCACGTTTTCGTTCAACAGCCCGCATGGCGCTTGCCCCACCTGCCAGGGTTTGGGCACGAGAATGGAGATTGACCCTGACCTGATCATTCCCAACAAGAGTCTCAGCGTTGCCGAGGGCGCGATTGCCGTGATGGAATGGCGGAGCACGGAAGAGGGCGGCGGCTACTATTGGCAGACGTTGGAAGCGACCGCCCGTCACTATAACGTCCCGCTCGACAAACCTTTCAGCACCCTGACCGAGAAGCAGGCCAAGATCGTCCTCTACGGCTCTGAGGGCGAGAAGGTTCGCATCCATTACCAGACGCGCGACGGTCGAACCGCCAACTGGGACACGGCCTACGAGGGCATCATCAACAACCTCAAGCGGCGCTATCAAGAGACCACCTCCGACTACATCCGCCAGAAGATCGAAGAATTCATGACCTACAGCCCGTGCGACGCCTGCGGCGGGCAACGCCTGCGCCCCGAAGCGTTAGCCGTAACTCTCGACAACCTGAACATCGTGCAAGTGACGGAGTGGCCGGTGAACCGGGTTTTAGAATGGGTGGAGGGGTTGAGGGGGAAGAATGGGAAAGGAGGGAAAGAAAGGAAATCGGGGGAGGCGGCCTCCGCGTCCGCATCCCTCAGCCAGCGAGAGGCGATTATTGCCGCCCCGATCTTGAAAGAGATTCGGTCACGCTTGCAATTTATGGTGGACGTTGGATTGGATTACCTGACGTTGAGCCGCACGGCGGGCAGTCTTTCCGGCGGCGAGGCGCAACGAATCCGGCTGGCGACGCAGATCGGCTCGCAGTTGATGGGCGTGCTCTACGTGCTCGACGAGCCGAGCATCGGCCTGCACCAGCGCGACAACGCCCGGCTGATCAAAACGCTCCAGCGCATGCGCGATTTGGGCAACACCATGCTGGTGGTGGAGCACGACGACGAAACGATGCTGTCTGCCGACTGGATTGTGGACCTGGGGCCAGGGGCAGGCGCGAATGGCGGCTACCTGGTGGCTGAAGGCACGGTGAACGACATCATGAAACACAAGTCGTCGCTCACCGGCGCGTATCTTTCGGGCCGCAAAAAGATTGAAGTGCCGAAAACGCGGCGCGAGGGCAACGGCAAGCACTTAACTCTGCGCGGCGCGCGCGAGAACAACTTGAAGGACATTGACGTGAAGATTCCGCTCGGCAAGCTGGTGTGTATCACCGGCGTGTCGGGGTCGGGCAAGAGCACCCTGCTGGTGGAGCTGGTCTACAAGTCGCTGGCCCAGAAGCTTCACGGCGCGCATGACCGGCCCGGCGACTTCGACGGCCTCGACGGCGTCGAACACGTTGACAAGATCATCAACATTGACCAGTCGCCCATTGGCCGCACGCCGCGCTCCAACCCGGCCACCTACACCGGCATGTTCGACGAGATTCGCAACCTGTTCGCCGAGATGCCGGAGTCCAAGACTCGCGGCTACAAGGCCGGGCGCTACTCGTTCAACGTCAAGGGCGGGCGGTGCGAGGCCTGCCAGGGCCAGGGCCAGATTCAAATCGAGATGCAGTTCCTGCCGGACGTGTTCGTGCCGTGCGAGGTCTGCCACGGCACGCGCTACAACCGCGAAACGTTGCAGGTGCGCTACAAAGAAAAGAGCATCGCCGAAGTGCTGGACATGAGCGTGGACGAAGCCTTGCCGTTCTTCGAGAACTTCCCGGTTCTCAAGCGCAAACTGGACACGCTGGCCGCCGTTGGCCTGGGCTACATCAAACTTGGTCAACCCGCCACCACGCTTTCGGGCGGCGAGGCGCAGAGGGTGAAGCTGAGCAAGGAGCTATCCAAACGGGCCAGCGGCCACACCCTGTACGTGCTCGACGAGCCAAGCGTCGGCCTGCACGCCGCCGATGTCCACAATCTGACCGATGTCCTCCAAAAATTCGCCGACGACGGCCACACCGTCCTCATCATCGAGCACAACATGGACATCATCAAGCTGGCCGACCACATCATTGACCTGGGGCCGGAGGGCGGCGACCGGGGCGGCTTCATCGTGGCCGAAGGCACGCCGGAAGAAGTGGCGAAGGTGAAGGAGAGTTATACCGGGCAGTATTTGAAGAAGCATTTGAGGAACGGCAGGAAGTAAACAAGGAAACAAGGAAACAAGGAGACAGGGAGACAGTTGAGGCCTCATGCCCAGATATATTGCCTTTCTACGAGCCATTAATGTCGGCGGCCACACCGTCAAAATGGATGAACTGCGGGCGCTCTTCGAGTCGCTCGGGTTCTCGAAGGTCGAGACGTTCATCGCCAGCGGCAACGTGATATTCGAAACAAAGTCCGGCAAGACGCAAGCTCTGCAAACAAGAATTGAAAAGCTTCTACACCAGTCTCTCGGTTACGAAGTTGCCACGTTTATCCGAACCGACGCCGAGGTTGCGGCCATCGCCCATTACAAACCCTTCACCGACTCGGCGTTGCAATCCGCCGGGGCGCTCAACGTGGCCTTCCTGGCCGAGCCATTGCCGGGCGAGGCCCAAAAAACCCTGATGCGCTTGAAGACCGATATTGACGATTTTCACGCGCATGGCCGGGAAGTGTACTGGCTGTGCCGGAAGAAACAAAGCGAGTCGACCTTTTCCAATGCGCTGTTCGAGCGAACGCTGAAAATTCAGACGACGTTTCGGGGGTTCAATACCGTCCTGAAGCTGGCGGCAAAATATCCGTCTTCACTCAGTCAGGAGAGATAAACCATAACTTTGCTAAGCGCCGCGCTTCAGAGAGAAAGAAACTTTTGACTTCCTCCCACGTCACCGGGATCAGAGCGTCCACCGGCACGTCGCGGTCGGCGTTGCGGAAATCGTTCAAATAGGGCATCACAATCATGGCAAAGTCGCGTGTGTCCGGGTATTTTTCCTGAGCGCGCTCGAACAATTCTTCAAGCGGGGTGCTCTGCGCCAAAGTATACAAGTCGTAAAAATCCCGGCGCGCCCCACGCCCGGCAATCGCATCCAGCTTCATCGCCGCAATATCAAGCAGGCCGGCCACTCGAATGCCCATCAGTTCGCCGCCCGGCTCCAACATTCGATAGCCATACGAATAGAATCCAACATGCCGATCGGCAATCGTGACCGTGAGATCGCCCAGCGTGTCGGTGACAATTGCGATCTCCGAAAACGAAGAGCGCAGATGCTCCCTGATCTCTGAGCGAGTAGCGTCGCCAACCCGATCCGTTTCCGAGAACAAATCCAGATCGTGCGACAAGCGGTGCCCCAGCCGCAAAGCAAGCGCCGTGCCGCCGCCCAGGTAGAATTCAGAGGAGAAGGGGAGCGTGGCGATAATGGGCAGCAGTTCACGCAGGCCGGTTGGCACAGCTTCCCAGTGCGGCGACTCTAATGCGGCCATAATCGTGGATAGTCTGATTTCTTGTAGTCGGCGATCTCGAAGATGTTCAGCCAATAGTGAAAGCGGTGAGGGGGTATTCGCCACCAGCCGGAGTCGCGCACGAAGGCGGCCAACTGTTCCCGCGGATAGCGGCGAAACAGCCACCGCAGTTCGAGCCGGTTTCCCCACGACAGCGTGCGTTCGATCACCGTGAACGCGTCGGCTTCCGGATTGACGTTCTCGAAAACGCAATCCTGAAAAAATACCCAACTCAAAGAGACGGCCTCCTACGTCACTCACTTCGACGACCTGTGCGACTTGCTGGGCCACCCCAAGCCGGCGCACATGGATAAGACCGGCGAGACCTTCACCTATCAAAAGGGCGTCACCAAATCCATTACCCCGTTTCTCAAGCCGCCCAAACGCGCCCGCAAAAGCAAAGCCGACGAGAAGACACTGCCGCTCTTGGCCCCCACCCCCGCTCCCGCGCCATCGCAAAGCGATGATCAGGCGACGGAAGGCGGGAGGGGGTACGCCGATGTTTGGTTCCGCCGCCATTTCGCCGTCGAATACAAAACGGCGGGCAAACACAAAGACCTGACGGCGGCTTACCGCCAACTCCTCTTCTACAAAGACGCGCTTGAGAACCCGCCCCTGCTCGTGGTTTGCGACATCGAGCATTTCGAGATCCACACCAACTTTACCAACACCGAAACCCGGGTCTACAAATTCACCAACGCCGACATTGCCAGCCCGCGCTCGGTTCCCGGCTCGCGCTTCACCGCCGTTCAGATTCTCGACAAACTGTTCCACGACCCGGAGGGCTTGCGCCCAGAGAAGACGGTTGAAGCCGTCACCCGCGAAGCCGCCGACAAGTTCGCCCAACTGGCCGACTCGATGCACCACAAGCACAACGTCCCCTACGCTCAAGCGGCCCGCTTCCTGGTCAAACTCGTCTTCTGCCTGTTCTGCGAAGACGTGGGCCTCCTGCCGGCTGGCATCTTCTCGCGCATCGTCGCCGCCACCCAGGATTCGCCGCGCGAATTCACCCGCCACGTGCGCGACTTGTTTGGGGCCATGGCGACCGGAGGCCGGATCGTGTGGGGCGAGCCGATTCTGCATTTCGACGGCGGTCTCTTTTCGGACGCCGACGGCGACCCCGACGTGGTTCCTTTCGACGGGGCGGACACCCGTCTCCTGGTGGAAGCCGCCACTCTTAATTGGGCCGACGTGGACCCCAGCATCTTCGGCACGCTCTTCGAGCGCGCCCTGGACGTGGAAGGCAAGCGGGCGCAGTTGGGCGCGCACTACACCTCCCGCGCCGACATCGAAACCCTGGTCGAGCCGGTGCTTATGGCCCCGCTGAGGCGCGAGTGGGAAGAAGTGAAGGACGCGGCGGCGGGTTACCTGGGCTGGCGGTTTGAGAAGAAGGAAGTAGAAAGCAGTAAGCAGAAAGCCGAGTTGGAGAGATTGCTGAAAGGGTTTCAGGAAAAGCTGGTCTCGACGACTGTCCTGGATCCCGCTTGCGGTTCGGGAAATTTTTTGTACGTCAGCCTCTCGATGCTCAAGGATTTGGAGAAGCAGGTCATCACCTTCGGCCTCGACGTTGGCCTCCCCGACCTGGAGCCGCGAGTCACCCCGATTCAACTGCGCGGCCTCGAAAAGGACGACTTTGCCTTTCAACTGGCCAGCATCGTCGTCTGGATCGGCTACCTACAATGGAAAGTGAAGAACGGCTACGCGCCCGCCGGCGAGCAACCCATCTTGAAACCGCTCGACACTATCAAGCAGATGGATGCCGTTCTGGAAATTCCAAAAGCCCAACTTCAAGGCACAGCCCGCCAACCCCAAAAGCCCAAAGAACCTGAGTGGCCCGCCGCCGAGGTGATTGTGGGCAACCCGCCGTTTCTGGGCGGCAACCGTATTCGTGCCGTGCTGAGCGACGAATACGTAGACGCTCTCTTCAAACTTTATGAAGGCCGCGTGCCAGCCTTCAGCGACTTGTGCTGTTACTGGTTTGAGAAAGCGCGAGCGATGATTGCCGAGGCTAAGGCCAAGCGCGCCGGACTGCTGGCGACAAACTCGATTCGTGGCGGTGTGAATCGTGAAGCATTGAAACGGATCAAAGAGAGCGGTGATATTTTCTGGGCTATTTCTGACCGCGATTGGATTCTCGACGGCGCGGCTGTCAACGTTTCCATGATTGGATTCGATGACAACTCAGAGAAACTACGCGTGCTCGACGATCTGCCCGTTTCCATCGTCAACTCTGACTTGACTGCTTCCTTTGACCTGACTCAAGCTCGAAGGCTGAAAGAGAACCTTGGCATTTGTTTTTACGGCTCCCAACAGAAAGGGTCGTTTGAAATCACGCCTGCAAAAGCCAGGGAGTTCTTGTCCAAACCGAATCCTTTTGGCCGCGATCCGCGAGATGTTGTGAAGCGTTCCATCAACGCAATGCAAATATTGAGACGTACAGACGAAACTTGGGTGATTGATTTTGGGGTTGATATGCCCATGGAAGAGGCGGCTTTATACGAAGCGCCATTTGAACACGTCAAGAAAGTTGTTTACCCGGAAAGGAGGAATAGAAACGAGAAAATTCAACGCGAGTATTGGTGGCTACATGCCAGGCCTTCTCCGAGATACAGGGGAATTCTGAAGAAACAGAAGCGATACATTGCAAGTCCCATCCATGCCAAGTATAGAGTCTTTGTGTGGCTCAACAGCGATGTTCTCGCCGATCATGCCGTTGTAGTTTTCGCCCGCGACGACGATTACACCTTCGGCGTCCTTCACTCCAAAGTTCACGAACTCTGGGCCTTGCGACTCGGCACATCGCTCGAAGACCGTCCTCGTTACACACCCACCACCACCTTCGAAACCTTCCCCTTCCCCCGCCCCACGCCAAAACAAAAGGAAGCCATCGCCGAGGCCGCCCGCGAGTTGAACGAGAAACGCGAGCACTGGCTCAACCCGTACAAAGACCAGCCGTCAGCCATCCGCGAAGACCTCAAAAAGCGCACTCTCACCAACCTCTACAACGAGCGCCCCACCTGGCTCCAGTTGGCCCACGAGAGACTCGACCACGCCGTGCTCGACGCCTACAGCTGGCCGCACGACATTTCGGACGACGAGATTCTGGCGCGGCTGTTGGAGGAGAACTTGAAGCGGGAGGCGGTGGGCGGCGGATCGAAAGCGGACGTAGCGGATGAAGAGAGCGACGAGGGCGAAGCGAAGCCGAAGAGGCAGAAGAAGAGGCGAGACTGAGCTTCTAGAGCGGTTTCCAGGTTGGTTTACGGCATCGTCCGTCCAGACTTCCGAAGTCTTGAAGACTTCGGAAGTCTGGAACCCGTAAATCAACTCGGAATTTGCTCTAATCCGCCTATTACCTTTGGTTCCAAGTCATCCCTGCTTCTGCCGAGAAGCTTCCCCTGCACACCCAAAGGCAATGAAAGAACAAAGGTGCTTGGCGGATTAGAACGGCTCATCCTCATCACCTTACTCTCCAAAAAACCTGTCCGGCGTGGCCGGGCGTATCCTGGGCCGTTACGAAATTCGCGGCAATTCGCGCGAAGCGATTCGTGGCAAAAAACCTGCTTACCTTTCAGCCAACCTGCCCATCACCTCGCCCGTTTCCCCAAAGTTTGCTACAATCCGCGCCACAAACTTCAAATACCGAGTGTTTGCGCAAAGCGAACACTCGGTGTCTTGTCTCAGGAGACAACCTTTATGGCCGAAACCAACCCGTATCAAAACGCGCTGGCGCAGTACGACAAAGCCGTCGCCCACCTCAACCTCAAGCGCGGCATCGTCGAGCACCTGCGCTACCCCAAACGAGAGCTGACCGTTAACTTCCCGGTGAAGATGGACAGTGGTGACGTCAAAGTCTTCACCGGGTTTCGCGTCCACCACAACACCGCTCTTGGCCCCACCAAAGGCGGCATCCGCTACCACCAGGACGTGACCCTCGACGAAATGCGGGCGCTGGCAATGTGGATGACGTGGAAATGCTCGCTCATGGGCCTGCCCTACGGCGGCGCGAAAGGCGGCGTCATCGTTGATCCCAAGACTCTCTCGGCGCAGGAAATCGAAACCCTCACCCGCCGCTACGCTACTGAAATCTCCATCCTCATGAACCCGCAAAGCGACGTGCCCGCCCCCGACGTGGGCACCAACGGCCAGATCATGGCCTGGATCATGGACACCTACTCCATGCATCACGGCTTCTCCATGCCCGCCGTCGTCACCGGCAAGCCGATAGAAATCGGCGGCTCGCAAGGCCGCATCGAGGCTACCGGGCGCGGAGTGATGGTGACCGCCCGCGAAGCCATGAAACACTTGAACCTGCCGATTGAAGGAACGACCACCGCCGTGCAGGGATTCGGCAACGTCGGCTCGATAGCGGCCCGCACCGCCCACGAAATGGGGATGACGGTCGTGGCCGTCACCGATGTGACCGGCGGCGTCTACAACAAAAACGGACTCGACATCCCGGCCCTGATCCGCTACCTGGGCGAGACTCGCTCCGTCGTCGGCTTCCCCGGCGTAGACACGATCACCAACGACGAACTGCTGGCCCTCAAAGTTGATCTGCTCATCCCCGCCGCGCTGGAGAATCAAAGCACCTCCGCCAACGCCAACAATGTGAAATGCAAAGTGCTGGCCGAGGGCGCCAACGGCCCCACCACCCCCGAAGCCGACAACATCCTCAACGACAAAGGCGTCTTCATCATCCCCGACGTGTTGTGCAACGGCGGCGGCGTGGTAGTGAGTTACTTCGAGTGGGTGCAGGATTTGCAATCGTTCTTCTGGGAAGAAGTCGAGATCAACAAGCAATTGGAGCGGCACGTGACCAAAGCCTTCAAGGACGTGCTGGCCACTGCCCAGCGCCTCAAGATTGACAATCGTACCGCCGCCCAAACCCTGGCCATCAAGCGCGTGGCCGACGCCACCCTGATTCGCGGCATCTACCCATAAAAATGGGACGCGGATGAACGCTGATTTTTTTCTTTATCTGCGTAAATCTGCGTGAATCTGCGTCCAACCCCATGCAACCCGACAAGCCCAAGCCGCCCACCAACTACCGCGCCCTGAGCGCCGCGACGAACCGCAATTTGCTCATCGGCTTCTTTGTGATTCTGTTTCTGGCCGGGGTGGGCCTCATCGGGTTGTTTTACGGCGGCGGCGGCGTCCTGGGCGCGCTGGCCTGTCTGATTCCGGCAGTGGGGCTGGTGGGCGTCCTAGCCCTGGTCATGGCCGGGCTGGGCAAGTTGAGCGAGTGGCTGGACAAGCAGTAATCAATAACAAATCCCAAAATCCAAAATCCCAATCTCCAACTTCCAAATCCGTTTATTCTGTTACATCCGTTGTCAAACATCTCTGCCCGTCTAAAAGCCCGCGCCCGCGAACTGGGCTTTGCCTTTTGCGGCATTACCTCGCCCGACCCGCCGCCTCACCTCGACGAATACGAACAGTGGCTTGCGGACGGCTTGCACGGCGAGATGGCTTATCTCGCAACCGGGCGCGCCCGCCAGCGCCGCGCCGACCCGCGCTTGATCCTGCCCACTTGCAAAAGCATCGTCGTCGTCGCCCTGCCCTATCAACGGGGCAATGAAGTTGGGCCAATCGCCGCTTACGCCCTCGGCGACGATTACCACGATGTGATCCCGCCCCGCCTCAGCCAACTCGTTGACTGGCTTGAGGCTGAAGTCGGCCACCCCATCGCTCACAAAATCTACACCGACACCGGCCCGATCCTGGAGCGCGAACTGGCCCAGCGCGCCGGGCTGGGCTGGATCGGCAAGAACTCGATGCTCATCAACCCAAAGGCCGGGTCGTACTTCCTCCTCGGCGAAGCGTTGATTGACCTTGAGCTTCCATCCGACCCGCCCTTCACTGTTGATCACTGCGGAACCTGCACGCGCTGTATCGAGGCTTGCCCGACCGACGCGATTCTTAACAACCGGACGCTTGACGCGCGCCGTTGTATTTCCTATTTGACTATCGAACTCAAAGGCGCGATCCCGGAAGACTTGGGCGACGCAATGGGCGGCTGGATTTTCGGCTGTGATATTTGCCAGGCGGTTTGCCCGTGGAACGTTCGTTTTGCCGACTCGCTTCCCCCCGAACCGGCGCTTGCCCCCCGCCGTCCGCCGCCGACTCTCATCGAGGAACTTTCACTCAGCCCGGAGCAGTTCAACGCCAAGTTCAAAGGCAGTCCCATCAAACGGACGAAGCGGCGCGGCTATTTGCGAAACGTGGCCGTGGCCCTGGGCAACCGCGGGGATGAGAAGGCGGTTTCGGCCCTGAAAAAATGCCGCGATGAAACGGACGAGCGGCTGGTGCGCGAACATGTAGAACGGTCTTTACGCAAACTTTACGCGATCAGGCAATAAAATAGGCAGTGAGCCGCCTGTAAATTAAGGGCCAAACTCAACGCCGAAAGGGATGAACTGATCATGATGTTTAGCCTGAAGAAAACGAACGAAACCGGGCAGGGCCTGGTGGAATACGCGCTCATTCTGGTTCTGGTCGCCGTAGTCGTTCTCATCATCCTGTCACTGCTTGGCCCGGCCATCGGCAATCTTTTCTCAAACATGTTTGCCAAACTTTGAGAACCTGCCTCTAAACCCTAAAGGTCTTTGAGACCTTTAGGGTTTTCCGAAGTTTAGAGATAGGCTCTAAAGCAACAGAGTCTCATCGTATGATGAGACTCTGTTTGTCTCTAACGGCGATTGCCGGTTTATGGCCGCCGGGTGTTGGTGGGCCGGGGCGTGCGCGTGGGGGTGATGGGTGTGCCGGTCAGGCTGTTGTAAGGAATCCGGATGGTCTCCCCGACTTGAATGTTGTTCGGGTCGGTGATGCCGTTGACAATCATCACGTCATCCAGCCGCGCCCCGAATCGTTCGGCAATAAGGCTTAACACATCGCCGACCTGGATTGTGTAAGTGATGACGGTTCCGGGCCGGAGGCCGGTGGGGATGGGCGTGGCGGTTGGAATTTCAAACACAAAGCCGGGCGGCGGGATGACGAGTTGCTGGCCGACCGACAGATCGGGGGAAGTCAAACCGTTGTAAGCAATCAGGGTTTGAACGTCCACCTCATAAGTGTCGGCGATGCCAAACAGGGTGTCGCCGCTGACGACGGTGTAAGTGATGGGGCCGGAGCGCGTGGGCGAGGGCGTGACGGTGGGCGTGTCGCTGGGCACAAACAGAGTGGCCGTTGGAATCACCGGCGTGGGTGTGAAGGTGGCCGTCGGGGTGAGGGTTGGAAACAGAGTCCACGCGCCGCTGGAGAACTGCACCAGCACAAATGACATCCCGCCCACTGCCGCCAAAATTAGGATTACAATCAGTATCCGCCAGAAGAAAAAGGCTCGCTTACGTTCAACCATTCTTCAACCTCCAGAATTGCTATACTGCCTACAGTTATAAATTGCGCCTGGACTTTCTTTCGTCCTTCGTCTATCGTCCATCGTCAGCTCTCTTATTCTACACCAGCCATGACCAACGCCTCGCAAGTCAAACACTCCTTCGGCCCCAACGCCGAGAAGTATGCCCAGAGTCCAACCTTTGCCAGTAGCGAAAGCCTCACCCGCCTGCTGGAAGTCGTGAAGCCGGAACGGGACTGGATCGCGCTCGACATTGCCACCGGCGGCGGCCACACCGCCCTGGCTCTGGCCGGGCATGTGAATCGAGTCGTCGCCGCCGACATTACGCCCCAGATGTTGATCGCCGCCCGGAACATGATCGGCGGCCACCAGGTGGAAGCCGTCTCTTTTTGTGAGGCCGACGCCCAGCAATTGCCGTTTGCCACTGCGGCCTTCGATCTCGTGACCTGCCGCATCGCTCCACACCATTTTCCAGACGTGGCCCGGTTTGTGCGCGAGTGCGCCCGCGCCGTCAAGCCGGGCGGCGCAGTGGCGATCATTGACGGCATTGCCGTCGGCGACGGCTTCACGGCGCGCTACCTCAACGCCTACGAAAATTTGCGTGACCCCAGCCATCATTGGCTGTACCCCGCCCGGCGCTGGGAGGCTTTCTTCAAAGAGGCCGGTCTGCGGGTGACGCTCGTCGAAACTTTTCGCAAGGCGCACGAGTTCGGCGATTACTGCCACCGGCTCAACGTCTCACCGGCCAACCGTTGGCGGTTACGGGCCATGCTCGCCCAGGCTCCCAGCGGCCCAAAGCAAGCCTACGACATTTTCGAAAAGGGCGGGCAGTTGTGGTTTCATTTACATGAGGCGCTGATAGTGGGGATTTTGGACTTTTGATTTTGAATTGATAGCCTGCATGTTCTTTGCGGGTCATATATTACTTTTCTGGAGAAAGGAAGACCAAACATGAATGAGGAGATTTTCAAACAACGGACGAAAAAGCTGGCTTTGGAAGTGATCAAACTGGTAGAGGGTTTGCCACATGGGCGAACGCCGGATATGATCGGCAAGCAGTTGTTGCGCTCTGGCACTTCAATCGGGGCCAACTATCGGGCCGCGTGCCGGGCCAGGTCGCCTGCCGACATGATAGCCAAACTCGGCATCGTTGAAGAAGAGAGTGACGAAACAATTTACTGGCTTGAGTTGCTCGTCGAATCCGGCATCATTGCAATCGAGCGGGCTTCTCCTCTGACTAAAGAAGCCGGCGAAATCCTGGCCATGACTGTCGCTTCTATCAAGACCTTGCGTTACAAAGGAAAGCCTCGCTGACAGAACAATCCAAAATCCCCAATCTAAAATCCAAAATGGTACAATCAGAAGACCATGAAATCGTATTTCATCCAAACCTGGGGTTGCCAGATGAACACCGCCGACTCTCAGCGTGTGTCGAGCGCGCTGGAGGGGATCGGCTACGCGCCCGCCGAGAGCGTTGAGGCCGCCGATGTGATCGTCCTCAACACCTGCGTGGTTCGCCAGCAGGCTGAGGATGCGGCGGTAGGCCGCCTGACGATGCTGGCCCCGCTGAAGAAAAAGAATCCGGGTGTCGTCGTCAACTTGATGGGGTGCATGGTCGGCGTCAAAGGCGGCGACCGCCTCAAGCAAGCCTTCCCGCTGGTGGACGTGTTCTCGCCGCCGTCCGAGCCGGGGCCGCTGGTGCAGTTCCTGGCCGAGCGCAACGGCCTCTCGCCCGCCGAAGTTGAGACCGCCCGCCGCTTTGCTTTGCAAGACGAATTGACCACCGTGCTCAACCCGCAAACCGGCGGCTTCACCTTGCCGGTGGCCGAACGCGGGCAGGCCGTGTCGGCGCACGTGCCGGTGGTCTTCGGCTGTTCGCACGCCTGTACCTTCTGCATCATTCCTTTCCGGCGCGGCGTCGAACGCTCGCGGCCGGTGGGCGAGATCGCGGCTGAGGTAAGAGGCCTGGTGGCTCAGGGCGTGAAGGAAGTGACTCTGCTCGGCCAGATTGTGGATCGCTACGGCAAAGACATCAGCGACGGCCCGAACCTGGCCCAACTGCTTCGCGTCATCAACGACATTGACGGGCTGGAGCGCATCCGCTTCCTCACCTCACATCCTGGTTACATGACCGACGACTTGCTCGACGCCGTGGCCGAACTGCCTAAAGTGTGTGAGCACATCGAAGCGCCGGTGCAGGCCGGCGACGACAAAGTGCTGGCCGACATGAAGCGCGGCTACACCGCCGACGATTACCGGCGGCTGATCGAGCGCATCCGCGCCCGCCTCCCCGGCGCGTCCATCGCCACCGACATCATCGTCGGCTTCCCCGGCGAGACCGCCGACGAGTTTCAGCGCACCTACGACCTGCTGGCCGAACTCAAGCTGGACGTGGCCCACCTGGCCCGCTACTCGCCCCGCCCCGGCACGGTGGCCGAGCGCCGAATGGCCGACGACGTGCCCGAAGAAGAAAAGATGCGGCGGCTCAAGGCGCTGGACGACATGCAGGCTCAAATTGTCGGCGACATCAACGCCAGACTTCTCGGCGGGACGGTTGAAATTTTGGTGGAAGAGAACCACAAAGGCAAGTGGAAGGGCCGGACGCGCAATAACAAGATCGTCTTCTTTGAAGATGGCGATCTGGATTGGAAAGGGCGGCTGGCGGAGATTAAGATTACGAAGACTGGGCCGTGGAGCATGCAAGGGGCTGTAGTCGGGTAGTCGGGGGTTGGATGGTTGGGAGATCAAAAACACGAAGCAAAGATGCTTCGTGTTTTGTTTTGTGCGGCAAGGCTTCTTGAAGCTTAACCCGCCAGCCGCTTGCCCTCAAAGCCGCCCCGCTTCGCGACTGCCGAGAAGCACCGCATAAAGAGTGCGGATTGGCAGAATCAGCCTGATGCGACTCTCGCCAAAGGGATAGCCCACTCCGCCTTGCTACGGGGCGCAAACATACCGCTGTTGGCCGTTGGTCACAACTGCACGACTCGTGTTCAGCATCTTGTTGTCCAGTCTAAACAGGCAGAAACGTCAATTCCTGGTCAAGATTGTTCTGCAAATTTCGATACGCATCAACCTTTCTTTGACTTTATCTCGCTTACAGGTATAATCCGACCAAATTCCTATTGGGCAAGCAGTAAGAGGGAACAATGCCACTCCGCGGCAACCTGCGCGACTTTAGCACCGATAAATTACTCAACCTCATCAGCCTGGCCCGCAAGACCGGCACTCTGACCATCGAAGGCCCCACCGAAGCGGCGCGCATGGCCTTCCGCGAAGGCAAGTTAATTTTTGCCCAGGTGGGAAACGAAGACCCCAACCTCACCTACGTTTTGCGCAAGGTGGGCAAGCTTACCGACGAGCAGGCCAGGGCGCTGCGCCAGCGAAGCGAGGCCGCCAACGACAAAGCCCTCGGCCTTCTATTAATCAACTCCGGCTACGTCACCCAGACCGAAATCCTGCAAAGCATCAAACAACATATTCTGGACGTGGCCTACCGCCTCTTCACCTGGGTCGAAGGCATCTTCAACTTTGAAGCCAACGCCTCGCCGCCGGTCGAGCGCATCACCGTGCCGATTGACCTCGACAACGTCATCATCGAAGGCTCGCGGCGCATGCGCGAGTGGGAGCAGTTGCAGGAAGAACTGCCCAACCTCGACCTGGCTCTCAAGTTCACCGACAAGCCCGACGCCCGCCTGAAGAACGTCAACCTCAACGTGGAAGAGTGGAAGGTGGTGTCGTACATCAACCCCAAGAATACCATGCGGCAAATTGCCAAAGCCAACAACATGAGCGATCTCGACCTGCGCCGCATCGTCTACGGCCTTCTGCAGGCCGGGCTGGTGGAGCTGGTGCGGCCCGCCGGAACCCGGCCCCTGACCAACGCCCCGCAACGCAAGCCCCTGACAGAGGCGGCCAAAGAGCAGGAGAAGTCGCTGGTCAACAAACTCATTTCGAGAATCCGCTCATTGTAAGGGTGGGAGTAGAAACGCATGCAAACCGTCAAAATGGTCGTCACCGGCCCGTTCAGTTCGGGCAAAACACAATTCATCAGCACCATCAGCGAAATTGATGTCGTCCGGACTGAGCGCAAAATTTCGTCGGAAGCCGAGAAGATCAAAGAAAGCACCACCGTGGCCATGGACTTTGGCCGCATTACGGTGGACGCCGAACTGGTGCTGTACTTGTTTGGCACGCCCGGCCAGCGCCGGTTCGACTTCATGTGGGAAATTTTGTCGGAAGGCATGTTGGGCTTTGTGGTGATGGTGGACAGTTCGCGGCCCGAAACTTTTCGCGAGGCCAAGAGCATCCTGGAAACGTTCCGGGCCTACGCCCCCACTCCCTACGTGGTGGCGGCCAACAAACAAGATCACCCCGAAGCCTGGGCGCCCGAAGATTTGCGAATCGCCCTCCGTCTCGATCCTAACGTCAAACTGTTGCCCTGCGTCGCCACCGACCGCGAAAGCGTGAAATCGGTTCTGCTGGAATTGCTCTACAGCATCCTGGCTGAGATGGAGGCCTAGGCCCGGCGGGGCCTTCCGGCTGTGAGTTCAATCGTCACCGATCAAGGCATCGTCCACTACGAAACCTACGGCCAGGGCAAGCCGGTCGTTCTGCTTCATGGCTGGCTCGGCTCGTGGGGCCTGTGGCAGAGGACGATGGAAGTGCTGGGCAAGGGCTACCGCACCTACGCCCTGGACTTCTGGGGCTTCGGCGATTCGGGTAAGAAGCGCGAAACCTACGCCGTCGCCGATTTTGTCTCGCTGGTCGAGCAGTTCATGCAACAGCTTGGCATCGAGTCGGCGCCGCTGGTGGGCCACAGCATGGGTGGCACGGTCAGCTTGAGCGTCGCCGTCCGTTACCCGAAGCGGGTGCAAAAGGTCGTCGTCGTCGGGTCGCCCATCGTGGGCAACTCGCTCAATTTGTTTCTGCGGCTGGCCGGGTATCGGCCCGTTGCCATTCCGGTTTACAACATGCCGACGTTATTGCGGCTTGGCGTGCGCGCCTTCTCGCCCCTCATCGTCAACAAAGACCCGCTGGGCTGGTATCGGATGCAAGAGCGCGATTTGTCGAAAACGACGCTGGAATCATTCTTTGCCTCCATTGGCAGTTTGCGCCGCACCGACCTGCGCCCGCAGCTGGGCGAGGTGCGCGTGCCGACTTTGGGCATCTATGGCGTGGGCGACACCATCGTCCACCCCCGGCAATACGAGCCGCTCCGAGCCGGCGTGCCGCACGCCCGCATCGAAGTCATGCGCGGCTCGCGGCACTTCCCGATGATTGACGAGCCGGAAAAATTCATCGGCACCCTCAAAGATTTTCTGGACGGTAAAGAATGACGACGGAGCAAACGGCGGTTGCGCCGAGGTATTACTACCCCAACAAAATTGGCCGCATCGTTCTGCTGGCCATGGAAGAAATCATGGGCCGCAACGGCGTGAACGCCATCCTCAACTTAGCCAAACTGCGGCACCTCATCAACAACTACCCGCCCAACAACTTCGACCGCCAGTTCAGCTTCGACGACGTGGGCGCCATCCAACAAGCCCTCGACGACATGTACGGCCCACGCGGCGGGCGCGGCCTGGCCCTGCGCGCCGGGCGAGCCTGCTTCAAATACGGCCTCAAAGAGTTCGGCCCGGTGCTCGGCATCGCCGACCTGGCCTTCCGCCTCCTGCCCTTAAATATGAAGCTCAAAGTGGGCGCTGAAGTCTTCGCCGACACCTTCAACAAATACACCGACCAGCGCGTCCGGCTGGGCGAAGAAGAAGACCGCCTGCTCTGGCACATCGAACGATGCCCCATTTGCTGGAACCGCAAATCCGACTCGCCGTGCTGTCACCTGGCCGTCGGCATTTTGCAAGAGTCGCTCTACTGGGTGAGCGGCGGCAAAAACTTCTCGGTGCAGGAGATCGCCTGCATCGCTCGCGGCGACGAAACCTGCACCATCGTCATAGATAAAAAACCTCTGGACTAAGGTTTAGCCGCCTTTTTTAGAGACAACGGATTCAACGAATTGAACGGATGTCTCAATCCGTGAAATTCGCCGGATCCGTTGTCTTTTACCCCCAAACTGAAACGCATCCGCAACCGGGGTCAGGCTTTACTTGTCACGGCCAATCGGCTAGTATTTCCTTGAGAACGGCCCATACTTTCCGGCCTCCCGCCCTGCCAGCGCATGGCGCGGATGCTTTATTTGCGTTACGATCAGCCTGCCTGAGAACGCGCCTTTATGCGAAAAGTCATCCTGCGGCACAACTGTTATCTCTCGCCCTTCAACGAACCCGCCCGCGACTTGCGCGTGCACAACAAGCCGCTCTGGCTCCACCAGCGCGACTTGCTGGCGCCCTATGCCACCGAAGAGCGTGAAGTCCCGTCCGGCCAGTTCACCGACGTTCCCTCCGACCCGGTTGAGCAGGTCGTTTATCGCGACAACTTGTTTTTCGACGAAGGCTACCTCACCGCGTTTCTCACCGAAGCCATCAAGTCGGGCCGCCCTCGCCGGGCCGCCTTCGCCAAGACCAACAAAGCCTTCACCCAACACGCCCTGCCCCTCGCTCAAGGCTACACTCAGTACGACGACCTCTACCTGGCCGACCTCTGGTATTTCCCCAACGGGCCGGTGAACCACACCGAGCCGCTGGTGATTGACTTCCAGGAGCGTGAGATCGGCTACTATCGAATCCCGACTTATATGGCGACCGAGAAAGGCCAGCTTACCTTTCAGGTTCCGTTACGCAGTTGCCTTTCTATCGAAAGCTGGGTCCACATTTTCATCGCCGACGCCATCTTTGGCTTATTCTCGCGCGGGGCGCGCGTCGAAGCCCGCATCGAGAATGACCTGATGTTCAAACTGCAAGTGCTCTGGCAGGCTTTGCTGGAACAACGGCAAGTGCTTTCCTCCTCCAGGCTCGTCACCGTTGGCCGTAATTGCAGCATCAACCCCAGCGCCGTCATCCTCGGCCCCACCAGCATCGGCGATAACGTCAACATTGAAGCCGGGGTCGTCATTGACAACTGCATCATCGGCAATAACACCACCATCTCTCAGGGTTGCCAACTCATGCTCAGCGTGGTGGGCGACGGGTGCTTCCTGCCCTTCCGGGCCGCGCTCTATCTGACGACGCTCATGGATCACACCATGGTGGCCCAGAACACCTGCCTGCAAATGTGCGTGGTGGGCCGCAACACCTTCATCGGCGCCGGCAACACCTTCACCGATTACAATCTCATCCCGGCCCCGCTCCGGGCGCTGGCCGGAGATGGCTCGCTGGCCGAGGCGGGCCGCCCGGTGCTGGGTGGCAGTGTCGGCCACAACTGCCGGATAGGCAGTGGCCTGATCATTTATCCGGCCCGTACTATCGAGTCTGATGTTGTCTTATTCGCCTCACCCGAGCGGCGAGTGATCAGCAAGAATGTAATATATGAAGAGAGCGACCATCACAAACTCAAAGATGCGAGCAAGCACCCCCGGCTCTATCCCCGGTTGGGGGAGGAAGTCCGGGAGTCGTGGTGACCCCCATGAACGCCAGACCATGAACAGGCGGCCCGGGGCCGGATGTTCGCGCCGCTCTCAAGTTGCCGCCGATCTCGGTCTAAAGTAAGATTAAGCTATCCATCCTCGCCCGCTCCGGGTTTCCTTATTTGGGAGGTAATGCAATGGCTAAAGGCAGAATCCTGATCGTAGAAGACGACTTCGACATTTCGAACATGCTGAGGATTTATTTCAGCGGCCAGGGGTACGACGTGAATATAGCTCCGCGCGGAGGCGAGGCCATGACGCTTGCCCGCCAGCAATTGCCTCATTTGATCGTGCTCGACATCATGTTGCCCGACATGGACGGCTACGCCGTCTGCCGCCAACTGCGGCAGACCACCCGCACCAGTCACATCCCCATCATTTTTCTGACGCAAAAGGACGAGCGCTCCGACCGCATTGCCGGGCTGGAGTTGGGCGCGGACGATTACATCACCAAACCGTTCGACATCGAAGAGCTTAAGCTCCGCGTGCAAAACGCCATCACCCGTTCGCAACTGCAAAACCTCTCCGACCCGCGCTCCGGCCTGCCCTCGGGCCGGCTGATCGAGGATGAACTGCGCAAGATTATGCGCGCCGCCGACTGGGCTTACATGGATTGCAAAATCGAGACCTACGATCCGTTCAAGGAAGTGTACGGCTTTGTGGCCGGCGACGAGGTCTTGCGGTTTACGGCCCTGCTCATTCGCGAAGTGGTGGATCAACACGGCACGCCCAACGACTTTATCGGCCACCCCGGCGGCGACAACTTCATCGTCATCGCCGGCGAGTCCAATGCCGCCGCCATCCGCGCCCGGCTCAAGGCCCGCTTCGCCGAAGAGATCAAGACCCACTATTCCTTTATTGATCGCGAGCGCGGTTTTATCATCACCAAAGGCGACAACAACGCCGACCAGCAAATGCCGCTCATGCTTCTGAAGGTTGGCATTGTCACCTCGGCCAACGATTTCTCCGACATTCGCGAGATCACCGAGCAAGCCGCCGAGGCCCGGCGGAGCGACGCCGAGTAAACATCGCGGCCCGTTTATCTGGCGCAGAGCGCAATGGAACTGACGACTTTCACCGGCATTGCCATTACGGCTATTATCCTGGGCGCCGCCCTGTTGGGAGGGGTGGTGATCCTGGTCTATTTTGGCCCGCGCCTCTTCTCCCGCCAACGCTCATCTCTGGCAACATCACCGTCTCCAACCGCCCGCTCGAGGCCACCTCCGTCCGCATCCCCGGCGCGGTGGCCCAGTTTGTGGTAATGATGCGCGAGACGGCCCAACTCAACCTTCTGCGCACCGACGAACGCTCCGGTCGTTCGCTGGCGGCGCTGAACGAGATCAGCAAGACCATCTCGGCCAGCCTCGATCTGGAAGTCACCGTCAACAACATCCTGCAAACCGTCTCGCGGATCATGGACTACCACCTGGGTGAGGTGAATTTGTGGGACGCCGAGGCCGGAGTGCTCCGCCCGCGCGCCCGCGCCGGTGACCGCAGTTACACGATCAGCATTGATCGCGACACGCCGTCGCACCGGATCGATCAGGGCTACTCCGGCTGGATCGCCCGCAACAAAAAACCACTCCTCATCAGCGATGTCGAACAATCGCCGGAACTGCTCCCCGAACCGGGCACGGAAGACTTTCCCTTCCAGTCTATCATCGGCGCGCCGCTGTTGTACGGCCTCGACCAGGAACTGGTGGGCACGCTGGAACTGGCCTCTTACGATGTCAACACTTACACCGAGCAGGACATTTCACTGCTGGAGTTGTTGGCCGGGCCGGCCGCCATTGCCATTCGCAACGCGCAACGTTACACCCAGCAGGAAACGCGCGTGGCCGAACTCTCCGGCCTAGCCCAGGTGGCCCAAACCGGCCTGGCCCTGGGCGACCCACGCGAATTGTTCGCCACTCTCACCGCCCGCATTGCCAAGTTGATGAATGTTCAACTGTGCGGCTTCCTGCTCTACGACGAAAGCCAACAGGCGCTGGTAAGCCAGCCGCCATTTCATGGCAGTGTGCCCGAAGCCTTCCTCGAACTGTATCGCATCCCGCTCACGCCCGACAGCCACGCGGCCCGGCTCTGGCGCGACGAAGATCACTGGTATTCCAACAACGTCTTCGACGACCCGATGGTGGCCGAGATCGGGCTGAAGGAAATCGCCGAGAGCGTGGGCGTGCGCGCCACCCTGCTGGTTCCGTTGATCGTCGGCGGCAATCGGCTGGGCATCGTGCAGGTCTCCAACAAACTCAGCAACACGCCCTTCACCGAAGACGACGCCCGCCTCCTGCGCATCTTCGCCGGGCAAGCCGCCGTCCTCATTGACAACGCCCGCCTGGTGCGCGAAGCCGAAGAGCGCCTCAAGCGCGCCGAAGTCCTGCGCAACATTTCCGAGATCGCCGGCTCGGCCCGAAGCCTCGAAGAAATTTATCGCGAGGTGATGGCCCGCACCGCTCAACTGCTCCGGGCCGACATGGGCATTGTCCTTCTGCTCGACGAAGCCAAAGGCGAGTTCCTGCCTCAGCCCGGGTCGCAATTCGGCGGCGACGTGGCTGAGGCCGAGTTTGCCCGCCTGAAGGTGGACGACCCTTCCTTCCGGTTCAGCGTCGCCGTCACCCGCCGCCCGTTCTACTCGCGGCGAGCCAGCCACGACCGCCGCATCCCCGACATCTACCAGCGCACTCTGCGGCACTTTGGCGTGGAAAGTGTGATCGCCGTGCCGCTCACCGTGCAGGATCACAGCATTGGCGAAGTGTTGCTCGGCGCGCGCCGCGAATACCAATTCACCCGCGCCGATCTCGATCTGGCCGCCACCATCGCCGCCCAACTGGCCTCGGCCATCGAGCGCGAGCGGCTGGCCTCGGCCACCGACGACACCCTCCGCCGCCGGATCGATCAACTCACCTCCCTCACCCGCGTGGGCCGCGAGTTGAATCAAACGCTCGAACTGGAGCGCATTCTGCAAAGCGTTTACAACGAAGCCATCCGCGCCACCAGCGCCGATTGTGGCAGTATCGTCCTGCTCGATATTGAAGCCGCGCCGCTCAAAGCGCGGATGCGGCTCGGCCAGCATACCGAAACCACAGGCCTCAACCTGCTGGAAGTGGAAGCCGCCTCCAGCGGGGCCAGCCGGATCGTGCCCGACCTGTTGGCCCCGGACGCCCTGGGAAACGTCCACGCCGACCCGGCAGTGGCCGCCGCCCCGGTGGCTCACGAGGGAGTCCGCTCGATCCTCATCATGCCCGTCATCTATCAGGGCTACACGGTGGGCGTCATCGAGTTGCATAGCCGAAAGGTCAACGGCTTCGATCAGGCCATGCTCGACTTTTCGCAGGCCCTGGCCGCCCAGGCCGCCATTGCGGTGGGCAACGCCCAGCGTTACCAGGAACAGCTTCAACGCGGCGAGCTTCTGCGCCTGCGGGCCGACCAGCTTTCGCAACTCCTGCAAATCTCGCGCACGGTGCGCTCCGACAAACCGCTGGCCGAGAATCTGGAATCTATTGCCTTTGGTTTGCAGGAAGCGGTGGGCTATAACGTGGTGCTGATCAGTGTCCTCGACCCGGACACCAACCTGGCCCAACGCATCGCCGCCGCCGGCGTGCCCATCGCCACTTTTGAGCGCCTCAAGAACAACCCCGCGCCCTGGCCGATCTACGAAGTCGCTTTCCAGACGGAGTTCCGCGTCAGCCAGTCGTACTACATTCCGCACGACCGCACGCCGCCCGAACTGCAAAATGTCGAATCCGGTCTGGTGCCTCGCAACGTGCCTGCCACTAAACCCGGCGAGTGGCACCAGGACGATTTCTTGTTTGTGCCCCTCATCGGCTCTGGCGGTCAATCGTTGGGCATCATGAGCCTCGACGATCCGCGCAATGGCCGCGCCCCGGATCGACTCACGATTGAAACGGTTGAAATCTTTGCCAACCAGGCGGCGCTGGCTATCGAAAACGCGCGTCTCTACGACGAGGCCGAGCACCGCGCCGCCGAACTGAGCAACGGCCTGGCCGAGCTGCAAAAGTCGTATCGCGACCTCGACGCCGTCTCGCGCGCCCTCACCCGCAAAGAGATCGAACTCAGCAACCTCATCGAGCAGACCGAACAGCGCGCCAAGCGCCTGTTGGCCCTGCACCGCATCGCCAGCGAGGCCGCCGAGGCCAAGACCGAAATCGCCTTCCTGCAACGAGTCACCGAAGCCACCGTCCGCGAGATGGCCCTCGACGTGTGCCTCATCGCTCTCCTGCGCAACGGCAACGGCCTGCAAGTGGTAACCCAGGCCGGGAACATCCATCCGCAAAACGATCTCAACGCCTTGCTCGGCTGGCTCAACCCGCTCTCGCAGATCGTCGAACTGAACACGCCTCTCCTGGCCCGCGACCTCGGCCAGCGCGGCTGGGGCGAGTCTAAATTCATTCAGGCGCTCGAACTGCGCTCCTTCATTGCCCTGCCCATCTTTATCAGTGGCCGCCTGATCGGCGTTGGCCTGGTGGGCAGTCAATCAACCCAAAGCCCGTTCACCAACGAAGACATTGACCTGTTCACCATCCTGGCCAACCAGATCGGCGTCGGCGTCGAAAACATCCGCCTCGACGCGGAAACCAATGAGCAACTCGCCAAGAACACCCGGCTCGTGGCCGAAACCCAGGAACTGCAAGCCTTCAGCGCCTCCGTGTTTGAGTCCCTGCAACAGGGCCTGGTCGTCCTCAACACTCAGGGCAAGGTGCTCAGCCTCAACGGCTGGATGCGGCAGACGTTCGGTTGGACGGACGGACTGATCGGCCAGAACCTCTTCGACTTCCGCTCGATCTACCGTGACCTCGGTCTGGCCGACGCGGTTCAACGGGCCGTCACCGCCGGCCAGCCGATTGACCGCATCGTCATCCGCGACGCGGCTTCCGACGGCTCTTCCATCGTCAGCAACTTCTACGGCTACCCACTGCGGCGCGAGGGACAAGTGACGGGCGTGGTGCTGTTGGTGGAAGACGTGACCGCCCAGGCCCGCCTCGAAGCCGACGTGCGCGAACGCGCCACTCAACTGCAAGCCCTCACCGAAGTCTCGCGCGTCATCTCGTCCACCTTGCGCCAGGAAGACGTGATCACCCTGGTGCTCGAACAGGTGGGCCGCGTCATCCCTTACGACAGCGCCACCCTCTGGATTCACGAAGAGGACTTCCTGATCGTGGCCGGAGCGCGCGGCTTTGAGAACAACACCGAGCAGATCGGCCTGATGGTGCAAGTGGAAGACAGCCGCCTCTTCAAAGACCTGTCGGAGGCTCAACAAACCATCATCGTGCCCGACGTGCGGCGCGACGACCGGTTCCCGGCCGGCATCATCAGCCGCACCCGCTCCTGGTTGGGCACGCCCCTCATCAGCAAAGGCCAGGTGCTCGGCCTGCTGGCCCTCGATAAAGTGGAAGTGGGCTTCTACTCGGCCAACCACGCCGTGCTCTCCATGGCCTTTGCCAACCAGGCCGCCGTCGCCCTCGACAACGCCCGCCTCTTTGAAGAAAGCGTCAAGCGCGCCCTTGAACTCAACGACCGCTCGCAACGGCTGGCCCTGCTCAACCGCATCTCCACCTCGCTCAACACCACCCTCGACTTCGACCGCATCCTTGAGATCGCCGTTCGCGAGATGAGCAAGGCCCTGGAGATTTCGCGAGTCGGGGCCATCATCTACGACGAAGGGGCCGGCGTTGGCAACGTGCTGGCCGAGTTCCCCGTCAACCGCTCGGCTCAAACCGCCATCGTCACCATTCCGCTCGCCAACAACCCGCTGGTGGATCGCCTGCGCGAAACGCTGGCCCCGGTGATGATTGACGACGTTCTCCACACCGAACTGCTGGCCGAACAGGCCCGCCAGATGCTCCTGCAGAGGCGGGTCAAATCGGCCCTCATCGTTCCCCTCATCGCCGGCGGCCAATTGCTCGGCAGTCTCACCGTCGATCAAGGCGAGCGTGGCCGCTTCCAGCCGGGCGAGATCGAACTGGCCCAGACCATTGCCAACCAGACTGCCGTTGCCATTCAAAATGCCCGGCTCTACGACGAGACCCAACTGCGCCTGTCGGAACTGAGCGCCATCAACCAGGTCTCGCGGGTGATCACCGCCGCCACCGACCTCAACGAGTTGTTCGCCTCTCTGCCGGAGCAACTTGGGGCAATGCTCAACACCCAGAATTTGTATCTGGCGCTCTACGATCCGACTCGCAACCTGCTCACCTTCCCGATGTTTTACGATGACGGCAAGCTGGCCGAAGTGACGCCCCACGAACCGGTTGGCGTCTCCAACTACATTATTCAAACGCGGCAATCGCTATTGCTCACCGGAGACATTGGCGTCAAGTTGGAAGAACTTGGCGCTATCCACACCGGCGACAGCCGCGCCCGGTCTTACCTCGGCGTGCCCATGCTGGCCGGGGACCGCGTGATCGGCGTCCTGGCCGTGCAAGACCTCAAATACGAAAACGCCTTCAACGCCGGGCACGAGCGCATCTTGTCCACCATCGCCAGCCAGTTGGCCGTTGCCATCGAAAAGATCAGGCTGTTGTCTGAGACCCGCCAGCGCAGCGCCGAGCTTTCGGCCCTTTACGATCTGGGCGTGACCGCCCTGCAGGAACTCGACCTGCACCGTTTGACGAATTACCTCTTCGACAACGTCCAGCGACTCTTGCAGGTGGACTCGGTGTCGCTGACCATGCTGACCGACAGCGACGAGATGACGGTGGAAATGGTAGAGCGTGGAGAGCGGCGCGGGCCGAGCCTGCTGGCCCGGACTGGCAACACCTTCAGCGAGTACGTGCTTAACACCCAACAGCCGTTGATGATCGGCGATCTGGAGCGCGACAGCACTGCTGTGGCCATTGGCTACTCCACCGAGGCTAAGTATCGCGCCTGGCTGGGTGTGCCCCTCATCGTGCGCGGCGCGGCCACCGGCGTGCTCTCGGTGCAGAGCGAGCAACCCTACTACTTCACCGAATCGCAACTGCGCCTGCTCTCGCAGGTGGGCAACCAGATGGCCATCGCCCTCGACAACGCCCGCCTGTTCTCCACCGTCCAAACCTATGCCCTCGACCTGGAACGGCGCGTGGCCGAGCGCACCACCGACCTGGAGAAAGAGCGTGACCGGGTGGAAACGCTTCTGCGCATCACCAACGAACTCTCGGCCAACCTTGATCTCGACCGCGTGCTCACCCGCGCCCTCAGCCTGGTGAACGAAGTGATCGGCGGCACTCAGGGCGGCCTCTTCCTGCTCGACCCGCAATCCGACCAGCTTGTTTATCGCGCCGCCCTGGGCGTCAACTTCCAGCTCCCGCCCGGCGGGCAGGTGGCTCCCTTCCGGCGCGGCGAGGGCCTGGCCGGCTGGGTGATTAAGAACCGGCAAGCCATCATCGTTCCCGACCTGGACGAAGACGAGCGCTGGATCAAACGGCCTCAAACGCCTGACCACCGTTCGGCCATCTGCGTGCCCCTCATCTCCAGCGAAGACGCGCTGGGCGCGATGATCTTCTACAGCAACGAGAGGAACGCCTTCAGCGATGACCAACTGCGGCTGGTGGCCGCCGCCGCCAACCAGGTCACCTCGGCTATCAACAACGCCGAACTCTATCGCCTCATTCGCGATCAGGCTGAACGGCTGGGCGGCATGTTGCGCGCCAATCAGGTGGAAGCCTCCAAGAGCCGGGCCATCCTTGAGTCGGTGGGTGATGGCGTGATGGTGACCGACCCCGACGGGCGGATCATCCTCTTCAACGCCACCGCCGAGCGCATCCTCAAACTCACCCGCGAAGACGTTCTCTCGCGGGTGGTGGGCGACTTCATGGGACTCTACGGCTCCGGGGCGCGCAAGCTGGCCGAGGCCATCAATCATTGGAGCAACGATCCATCCAGCTATCAGCCGGGCGACGCCATCGCCGAGCGCATCGAACTCGACGACAAACGCATCGTCGCCATTCTGCTTTCGCCGGTCACCTCCACCGACGAATATCTCGGCTCGGTGTCCATCTTCCGTGACATCACCCGCGAAGTGGAAGTGGACAGGCTCAAGACGGAATTTGTGACGACGGTGAGCCACGAACTACGAACGCCGATGACGGCCATCAAAGGCTACGCCGACTTGTTGCTCATGGGCGCGGTCGGGCCTGTCAACAAAGATCAGGGCCGCGCCCTCGAAGTGATCAAATCCAACGCCGACCGTCTGCGAATTCTGGTGGACGATCTGCTTGACGTGTCCAAGATCGAGTCGGGCAAGGTAGAGTTCAAGCTGACTCCGGTGTCCATCGCCGACGTGATCCGGGACGCGGCCAACCACGTGCAGGGCCGCATCACCGCCCAGAACCGGCCCATGACGGTGATCACTAACATCCCACCCGACCTGCCGCCGGTGTTGGCCGACCGCGAGCGCCTGGCGCAAATTGTCACCAACCTGGCCGACAACGCTTTCACCTACACCAACCCCGGCGGCACCCTCGTCATGTCGGCCCATTGCGACGCCAACTCCGTTCAAGTTAGCGTTAAAGACAACGGCATCGGGATGACCGAGGAGGAGTTGGGCCGCATTTTTGAACGGTTCTACCGGGGCGAAGACCCGCTGGTGCTGGCTTCTGCCGGAACCGGGCTGGGGTTGAACATTGTTCAACGCCTGGTGGAAATGCACGGCGGCCACATCTGGGCCGAGAGCGAGGGGCCGGGGAAAGGCAGCACGTTCCATTTGCGCCTGAAACTTGCGCCGGAGAAATTAGAAATTGCCAGTTGAGAACGGGGAATTGCTATGGCGAAAATACTGATTGCTGAAGACGAACGCGACATCCGGGAGCTGATTACCTTTACCCTGCGCTACGCCGGGCACGAGGTGCTGTCTGCCGCCAACGGCGAAGAGGCGCTGGCGGCGGCGCGCGAGTCCATCCCGGAGCTGATCTTGATGGACGTGCGCATGCCCAAGATGACGGGCTACGAGGCCTGCCGCCACATGAAGGCCGACGACAAGCTCAAAGACGTCCCGGTCGTATTCCTTTCGGCCAAGGGCCAGGAAAGCGAGATTCAAACCGGCCTCGAGGTCGGCGCAGCCGATTACATTCTCAAACCTTTCGCGCCCGATCAATTGATCAAGCGCGTGGCTGAAATTCTGGGGCAGAAGACGGAGTGAGAAGTGGAACGCTCTAATCCGCTAAGTCCCTTTGTTCTTTGTTTACCTTTGATTCTTCAGGGGAAGCGCCCCAGCAGAACCAGGGGCAACCTGGAACCAAAGATAGGGGCGGATTAGAGTGCATGGGTTATATGGTTCTTAGGATACGATGAGCGCCATTGTCGTCAACGACGATGTAGTCCATTACGAGGTGCTGGGGCGCGGCCCCGGCGTCTTGTTCATCCACGGCTGGCTCGGCTCGTGGCGCTACTGGATTCCGACGATGCAGGCCGTCTCGGCCCGCTACCGCACCTACGCTATAGATTTGTGGGGCTTCGGCGACTCCGGCAAGAAGCCGATGTATTACAACCTCGACACTCAGGCTGAACTGATCACCAAATTCATGGATACCCTCGGCGTGGCCAAGCTGGCCCTCGTCGGCCACGGGCTGGGCGGCGTGGTGGCCCTGCGCTTTGCCACCCAGCACCCGGAGTGGGTGGTGAAGCTGATGACGATTGGCACGCCGTTCAACAAGACATCCATCAATCCTCGCTTTACGTCGTCGGACGTGCCGTCTCTGCTCGACTGGCTGGTGGGCAAAGGCCCCGGCTCTGCCGAAGTCATTACCGAAACCAACAAGCTCGACCCGGCGGTGATTCAAAAATCAATGGAATACATCGGCGCGACCGACCTGATGGCCGAACTCAACGGGACGAATGCTCCTACTTTGCTGGTGAACGGCGACAAAGACGCCGCCATCACCCCGCCGCTCGAGGAGTGGTTCAACGGCGGCAAGCCCAACCTGCACCACATCTCGTTTGAAGACGGCAAGCACTTCCCCATGCTCGACGACCCGCCCAAGTTCAGCCGCCTGGTGGCCGACTTCCTCGAAGCCAAAGATTTGACGAGTTTGGAGTTGAAGGATGAGTGGAAGCGGAGGATGAGGTAAATGACCGCAAACTGAGATATGCTCGTCAAGCCGAGTGGATCGTGGGTTAGTAACCGTTTCTTTTGTATCAAAAGCAAATACTGGAGGGAAAGCATTATGAACAGTCAGGATATGGCAACTCTATGTATCGCCGGCTTGTGTTTTTTTGGCATTCCGCTGTTAGTAGTCGTTTTTCTCGCTATGAGGATCATAAGATCTCGACAGCGGGCTACTCGTATCAAAGATATAGAGTCAAAATTCGGAACTGAATTTGCGGCTCTTATACGGAAAAAGCAGATAGCTGTGGGAATGACAAAAGAGATGGTAGCATTGTCTTGGGGAAACCCAACAGTAGTGGATGATAAAGAAGTTACAGCAGAGAATATAAAAGAACGGTGGGTGTATGGTGCTCAACGTGGCAACCAGAGATATGTGTGGTTTACGAGTGACAAGGTGACACGGATAAAAACATAATGCAAAGAGGTGGATTTTCTCTTGACGCTCCATTATTTATGAAACATCCCGAAGGTTTGCTTTGCGCCTTCGGGATGTTCCTATTTATCGTCACTTCAACCGCCGGTCATTCTTCGGCGGCTGTCGCCTTTCAATTTCATTCGGTGGTATGATTTGAGCAGAGCAACCTTCCTCTAATGACTGCCAAACAGGAACAACACCTACATCAAATCACCCAAACTCTGGTCGAGCGCATCCGGCCTGAGAAAATCGTGCTGTTTGGCTCGCAGGCGGCTGGCAAGGCCACCGAACAGAGCGACTTTGATTTACTGGTGATCCTCGAATCAGACTTGCGCCGCGACAAGCGCCAGGAACTGATCAGCCGCGCTCTGCGTCCGCGCACCTTTCCGGTTGACATTCTGGCCTATACTCCGGCTGAAGTGCAAGCCTGTGTCAAAGACCGCCATTCTTTTCTCAACCACATTTTGAAGACGGGCAAAGTCCTCTGTGAACGCCAAAGTCAACGAATGGCTGAGCCGGGCTGAGGCTAAAATATCTTCTTGACACTCATGTCCGCGCTTGCTATCATGCAGGCATAACAAACCAACCACGGGGAGCTTGGTAACGTCCAGGCTGAGAGGCAGAGACCCACTCTGCGACCCGCGAACCTGATCCGGATAATGCCGGCGGAGGGAAGCTGATAGCCTTTTGCATTCACACCCTCCCCGGCGGAGGGTGTTTTGTTGCGAAGCATACGCACTGTCATTTTTGCCAACGGCGAACTCCAAGATTTAGACGCCGCCCGCGCCGTCGTCCAACCGACCGACACCATCATCGCCGCCGACGGCGGGGCCAAACACTGTCTCGCTCTTGGTGTTCTCCCTCACATCCTCATCGGCGACTTCGACTCACTCGCGCCCACTGATCTGACCGCGCTCGAAGCCGCCGGGACGCGCATCATCCGCCACCCGGCCCGCAAAGACCAAACCGACCTGGAACTCGCGCTCGACTTTGCGCTGACCGGAGGCGCAGACGACATTATCGTTCTCGGCGCGCTGGGCGGGCGCTGGGATCAGACGCTTGCTAATTTGCTCCTGCTCGCCTGGCCCGCACTGTCCTCAACTCGCATTCGCCTGCTTGATGGAACTCAAGAGATCAGCTTGCTGCGCGGGCCGGGCGAACTGACCTTCGCCGGCACTGCCGGGGATACCATCTCTCTGATCCCCGTCGGCGGCGACGCCAGCGGCATCACCACCTCCGGTCTCGAATATCCGCTGAGCGGCGAAACGTTGAACTTCGGCTCCACGCGCGGCATTAGCAACGTGATGATTGAGCCGCAGGTCACTGTTGCTTTGACCAAAGGGCTTTTGATTTGTGTGACAATCAGGGTCAACGGATTTACCTGATTGAACGGATTTCTTCATTGCTCATTGTTCATTGTCTCAGGCACAGCCCCCTGCGGGTTGTTCATTTCAGGAGACTCCATGTCCAAAAAACTCTCACTCCTCACTCTAACTCTAACTTTGCTCCTCGCCGCCTGCGTCGCGCCTGCCGGGCCGCGCTCGCTCACGGTGATGACGCACAACTCGTTCACCGTCACCGACTCGGTGCTGAAAGAATTCGAGTCGGCCAACAACGTCACGGTGACGGTGCTCAAGTCGGGCGACGCAGGCATGATGCTGAATATAGCTATCCTCAACAAGAGCGCGCCGCTGGCCGACGTGCTTTACGGAGTGGACAATACCTTGCTCTCTCGCGCCCTCGACGAAGAACTGTTTGAAGCTTACGACGCTCCGGCCCTGGCTGAGATTCCCGCCGCTCTCAAACTGGACGACGAGAATCGCGCTCTGCCGGTGGATTACGGTGACGTGTGCCTGAACTACGACAAAGCCTACTTTGCAGAAAAAGGTCTCCCGCCACCCGGCGGCCTCACCGACCTCACCCGGCCGGAGTACAAAGGTCTGACCGTCGTCGAAGACCCGGCCACGTCCTCCCCCGGTCTGGCTTTCGTCCTTGCCGCCTGGTCTGCCTTCGGCGACGAAGGCTTCGGCGATTATTGGGCGGCCATGCGCGAGAACGATGTCAAAGTTGCCGCCGACTGGGAGACGGCTTACTACACCGACTTCAGTGGGTCGAGCGGCAAAGGGCCGCGCCCCATCGTCGTCTCGTATGCCTCCAGCCCGCCCGCCGAAGTTTTCTTCGCCAGCCAGCCGTTGAGTGACTCGCCGACGGCCAGCGTCGCCAGCGCCGGGTCGTGCTTCCGGCAAATTGAGTTCGTGGGCATTCTCAAAGACACGAAGAACCGTGGCCTGGCCGAGAAGTGGATTGACTTCATGTTGAGCAAGACGTTTCAGGAAGACATGCCGCTCAACATGTTCGTCTACCCGGCCCTGCCGTCGGCAACACTGCCCGACGTGTTCGTGAAGTACACGCCCACCGTCGAGTCGCCCGTCAGCCTCAGCCCGCAGATCATCGCCGACAAACGCGAGGCGCTGATCAGGGAGTGGACGGAGATCGTCGTAAAGTAAAAAGAGGAGAGAAGAGAGAAGCGTCTCTCTTCTCTCTTCTCTCTTCTCATGTTTCGCTATCTCTGGCTCCTGCCGCTCGCCTTCTTCGCCCTGTTCTACGTTTACCCGATGGCAACCATCATCGGCCTGAGCGGCGGCGACGGCATGTTGGCAACGCTCGCCGACTCGAACACCTGGCGCGTCGTCGGCTTCACATTTTGGCAAGCAACGCTGTCTACTATTGCCACGCTCCTCGTCGGCCTGCCGGGCGCGTACCTGGTAGGCCGCCATCGCTTTCGCGGCAAGAGTCTTCTGCGCGCCCTCACCGCCGTGCCTTTCGTCATGCCCACGCTCGTCGTCGCCGCCGGATTCAATGCCCTGATTGGCGAGCGCGGCTGGATCAATTTGGGACTGGCCGTGCTCAACTTGCCGGCATTGACTCTCTCCGGTTTGGCCGCCATCGTCCTGGCCCACGTTTTCTACAACACCACCATCGTCATCCGCCTGGTCGGCGACTACTGGAGCCACCTCGACCCGCGCCTCTCTCAAGCCGCCCGGACTCTGGGCGTGAGTCCTCTCCGCGCATTTGCCACCGTCACCCTGCCTCTGCTGGCGCCCGCTTTGTTCGCCGCCGCCCTGCTCGTCTTCATCTTCGACTTCACTTCTTTCGGCGTAGTGCTTGTCCTCGGCGGCCCCAGGTTTGCCACGCTCGAAGTTGAGATTTATCGCCAGACCTTCGCCTTCTTCAACCTGCCGGCGGCGGCGGCGCTCTCGCTCCTGCAACTGGCTTGCACGCTCGCCCTGACGATTCTCTACACCCGCTTCTCGGCCAGTGTCACGCGCGCCGCTACTTTGCGTTCCACTGAGTTCACCCAGCGTCCACTCACCTCGCTCAAGCAAAAGACATTGGCCGCCATCGTCATCGCCGGCTTGTTTGTGTTACTACTCTCGCCGCTCACGGCGCTTACCGTCCGCTCCATCATAAAGCTGGAAGCTGATCAGGGGGAACGCGGGGCGTTTCAAACCGGGTTGACCTTAGACTACTACCACGCCTTGTTTGAAAACGAACGGGGAGCCGCCTTTTTTTACACGCCCATCAGCGCCGTAGGAAACTCGGCTCGATATGCCGTTGTCACCGTTGCGCTCTCGTTGATGTTGGGTCTTCCGACGGCGTGGATGTTAGCGAACCCTCGCCCGAACGACTCCCCCTCTCCTGACGGTGCTGTTCCGTCAGGGGGCGCGACAGCGGTTGGGGGGTGGAGCCAACTGATCGAGCCCTTCCTCATGCTCCCTCTCGGCACTTCAGCCGTTACCCTCGGCCTGGGCTTTCTCATTGCCTTCAGCCGGCCGCCGTTCAACCTGCGCGCCTCGCCAATTCTTATTCCGCTGGCGCACACGCTCATTGCATTTCCATTTGTAGTTCGCACGCTCCTGCCCACGTGGCAGAGCATTCGCCCGCAGTGGCGAGGGGCGGCGGCCACGCTCGGCGCGAGCCAGGCCGAAGTGTGGCGGCGGATTGATTTGCCATTAATCGGACGGGCGGCGCTGGTGGCGGCGGCCTTTGCCTTCGCCATCTCGCTCGGCGAGTTCGGCGCAACCGCCCTCCTCACCCGCCCCGAATTTCCAACCGTGCCGCTCGCTATCTACTCGTTCATCGGCAAACCAGGCGCGCTCAACTTTGGCCGCGCCCTCGCCCTGAGCGTCATCCTCATGCTCACCAGCGGGGCCAGCATCCTGCTCATCGAGCGCGCGCGGCTCAAGGGTGTGGCCGAGTTTTGAATTTTCACCACAAAGACTCAAAGGCACAAAGTATCACCAAGTTTTCTTTGTGACACTTCGTGTCTTCGTGCCTTCGTGGTAGATTTTATGTTGGAAGTTCGCAACCTCTCGAAATCATTTGGCACCGTGCAGGCGCTCCACAATGTCTCGTTCACGGTGAAGGCCGGCGACGTGCTGGCGGTGCTGGGGCCGTCGGGCTGTGGCAAATCAACTCTGCTGTCAATTATCGCCGGGCTGACTCCTTCTAACTCCGGCGACGTGCTGTGGGACGGCGAGTCGATTCAGGGGCAACCGACTCACCAGCGCAACTTTGGTCTTATGTTTCAGGATTACGCTTTGTTTCCCCACCTCTCAGTCGGCGACAACGTGGGCTTTGGGCTGAAGGGGAACGACAAAGCGCGAGTGAGCGAACTGTTGGAGCGTGTTGGGCTGAAAGGCTTCGAGCGGCGCGACGTACAAACCCTGTCAGGCGGCGAGGCGCAGAGGGTGGCGCTGGCCCGCGCCCTCGCGCCCCGGCCACGCCTGTTAATGCTCGACGAGCCGCTGGGCGCGCTCGACCGGGCGCTGAGGGAGCAGTTGACAGGCGAATTGCGAAGCCTGCTACGCGCTTTCGGGCAGACGGCGATTTACGTGACTCACGATCAGCAGGAAGCCTTCGGCATTGCCGACCAGGCGCTGATTCTGCAAGCAGGCAACGTGGCGCAGATTGGGCCGACCGTTGAAGTGTATCGCCAGCCAGCAAACGACTTCGTGCGGAAGTTTTTGGGACCGGGGAAGTTGATCGAGGGCCGGGTGACAGAGGCGGCTACAATTAAGACAGAGGTTGGGGAGTGGCCGATGGTTGAAAATGGGCTGGCGGCTCAACCGGGAGATGAGGTGGTGATGTTGCTCAGGGCCGAGGGAGTCCGAAAACGGTGATCACTGTTCACAAGTTGGATCATACTGGCAAAGAAAAGATTGCCTACACCGGCGAAGTCCTGCAACGCACACAGAATATGATGGTGTTGGAGGCGCGGTTCGAGCGCGAGCGCATGGAGCTTGGCTACGTGACGCTGACGACGGGCGACCGCTTCGTGGAATATTTTTATTCCGACCACTGGTACAACGTGTTTGCCATTTACGACGCCCAAGACGATTCATTCAAAGGCTGGTATTGCAACGTCACCCGTCCGGCCAGCATTGACGGCGCGCACATTTACGCCGAAGACCTGGCGCTCGATTATTTCGTTCAGCCGTCGGGCAAAGAGTTTGTGTTGGACGAGGATGAGTTTGCCGAGTTGCCGCTCGCCGCCGAAGAAATTGCCGCCGCGCGCGCCGCCCTGAATGAATTGCGGGCGCTGGCGGCAAAGCGCGAAGGGCCGTTTGCCCGCCTTTAAACACAACAACCCTCTTCGGCGTGGAGAGGGTTGTGTGTTGAAGAAGTGCAGGCCGGGTTAGCTCAGCAGGCGGGCCAGTCCGCTGGTGGTTCCCAACAGCGCGTCGCCGTTTTGGTAGAGCCAGTAGGCGGCAATGGCAGTCAAGCAACAACAGCAAAGCAACACAACTGCTACGACGACACCAATAATGATATTGCGTTGATTGTTAGCCGGGGCGGGTGAAGGGGTTCCTGAGTCCATTGAGAAGTCTCCTTGAAAAAGTTTGAGTGTGGCGCTAAGTGTACCTCAGAATAAACTGGCGCGTATTAAAACTACGCTCGCGCCGGGCGGGCCGCCCTGCGCCGCCACAGCCACCAGATGATGAAGGCCGTCAGCAAAATCATCAATAGGCTGATGAGCACCGGCAGGACGATGGCGAGAATCGAAATGACGGCGGCCACGATGTCTTCGAGAATGCTGACCGGCGTATTACCGATGCCGGCAGTGGTGGCCGTCACTGCCGGGCGAACAATGGCCGACTTGGCCGTGTGCACTGTGCCCGCCACCAGCAGACCCAGGATGATCATAAACACCGGATGCACGTGTATGGCCGTTTGGGTGCTGGCGGCGAAGAGGATCGCGCCCGCCGTCGGGCGGACGAAGGTTTGAATGGCATCGTTGAGGTGGTTGACCGCCGGGGCCTTGTCGGCGAAGAATTCAATCAACAGCAGAACGACCAGCACGCCAATTGCCCAGGGTGAGGTGAGGGCGTCGAACGGCGGGGCGAGCTTGAACCAGTCGGTGAAGCGGGCGGCCAGAGCCACAATCAACAGCGGCAGGTAGGCATTGAGGCCGGCGCTGGCCGAGAGGCCGAAGGCTGAAAAGAGAGAAGTGACGGCTTCGATCATGATGACCTCCTGAAAGTTAACTGGCCGGGTTCAACTGCAAGCCGCCCGCCTCCGGGCGTTCTCCATCAATCGCCAGCAGTTGACCAACGGCATGGCCAACCCCCATCAAACTCCAAAACGCGGCCAGCATGATAGCGGGCCAGATGAGGAGAAGATTGAGGCAGGGGATGAAGTTGACAAATGAGATGACGGCGCTGGTGACCACGCCAATCAGCAGGCCGGTGGCCCAAACCAGCAGGTAGTTGCTGGGGTTGCGGCGGATGAGGCCAAAGACTTCGCCAAAGTTGAAGCACGAGGCGAATGTGCCGCGCCGGGCGTAGTTGGCGGCAATGGCCGGGTAGACGGCCCCCAGAGCAAAGGCGTACAAGAGGCCGACGCCACAACACAGGGTGGACAGGAGCAAACTTATCGGAACGAGAGTCGAAAACAACGGATCAACTTCTCTGGAGCCGGGGCCTTCGCTAAGGATGGCGGCAAATAAGATCGAAAAGTAGAAGAGGAGAATCGGGCCGACGATCAAGACCAACGCCGGCAAGCCGTAGATGATCCGCGCCAGGCCAAGCCACAGGCCGTCCATGAACATCTGGCCGAAGTCGTCCCAGGCCGGCATGGGCGTAGCTTCGCGCTTGCTCACGTTTCGGGCTACCCGAACTTCGTAACCAACCAGCACAAAATTCAAAACGGGGATCAGAGCCAGCACGCCGCCGATGATGGTCTTGCTGATCCAGTCCTTGTCCTCAAACAAGTGGGTGAGAGCTTTGCCAATATCTATTGAGTCAGTCACAGGTTTTTCCTTATGCGCCAGGAATGAGAAAACCGCCCCAGGTTCCGGTGAGAGTGTAGCGCAAAACGTCAATGAGCAGAATGACGGCGAAGGACAGGGTCAGCCCGGCAGAGAGGGGCACAAACGCGCCGCGCCAGTTCCGCGCCTGGTTGTCACTGCGAGTGGAAATCATGAAGATCATGCCGCAGGTGATGGTGAGCAACATGACGACGCCCGCCGAACTGATCAGCGCCAACGGATAGAGAATGATCGGGTTCTCGGTGAGAACGAGGCCGATGAGGATGGCGGCCAGCAAGACGAGGCCGCCCAGTTCGCGCAGGCTGGCGATGGCCGGGCGATCTTCCCAGTTTCGCCAGAGGGTCTGATTAAAAACCGGGAACACCAGGCCACTGACGGCCACCCCGTTGAACATGCCGGTGGTCAACCTGAGCCAGTTCTGCGGTTCGTAAACGTGGGGCAGGAAGGGTAGCAGAGTCAGATAAGAGTTGACGCCGTCAATGCCCATGATGACAATGAAGGCCACCAGCACGGCAATGACGCGCAGAGGCGGCATGCCCCCGGCCCGACCTCGCCCGGCCGCCGCCATGGTCACTACGCCCAGCACCACGCCCAGATAGATGCCGGTGCAACGTGCGCAGAGGGGCATTTGAATGTTGCCAATGTGGAACGACCGGCCATCAATGCGGTGACAAATGGCGTAGCCCACCGCGTCGGCCTTGCCCAGCAGGCCTTCGGGCGAGTTGAGGAGCCACGAGACGACGATGATGACGAGCGCCAGGAGCACCAGCCAGAAGGCCGGGCGCGTGCTGGAAGTTGGGTAGGAGGTGGTGGGTTTGATGGCGGCCATAACGCTTCCTTTGTATGCCGACGATTATAGGGGAGGTTGAGGGCGAATACAACACGAATTAATTTATCCTTACCTTGACACTATCTCCCCCGCCTTTTATAATCCGCGTCACCTTCCTCAGTAGCTCAATCGGCAGAGCATTCGGCTGTTAACCGAAGGGTTCCTGGTTCGAGTCCAGGCTGAGGAGCCAACTGGAAAGAGAGCGGCTTGCCTTGCAAACTGCTCTCTTTTTGCGCTTAAATTGCCACATTCTCTTACGTATCCCGGCTGTTCCCCGCTTATAGAATAGTGGCTGTTCCTGATTATCGGATTTTCCTAATGAAACGCATTTTGATCGTCCTCGGCCTCCTCGCGCCTGCCCTTGTGCTGGCTTATTTCACTCTGCAACCCAAAGCCGACACTTTCGTCAGCGTGCCCCTATTTCATTTTTACATCGTCACCTTCACCACATTTTCGGCGGCGGTGGTGGCCCTTATGCTCGGCCTGGCGCTGGGCGATGAGGCCAGGCCTCGGCATGTGCTGGCCTCGGCAGCGTTCGCGGCCATGGGGAGCATTTTTTTCACGCACGGCCTCGCCACGCCCAACGCCCTCATTGATCACTTTCACCCGGCGGTAGACTGGTCGGCGTGGCTGACGTTGTTTGTTGGCGGCGCTCTATTCGCAATCGCCGCGCTGGACGCGCCGACCGGCCCGTCAAAATTGCCGATCCGGCTCGTTGTCTACTTCACCGTGGCCGGCGTTCTGGCCTATCTCGCCGTCGCCGCCTTCGCCCCGCAATGGCTTGAGCAAATTACGGCTCAAGTGGAACCCTGGCATCGCAACAGCATCTTTGCCGTTTCGCTCGGCCTGTGGCTCTTAGCCGCTTTTCACCTGTGGCGACTTTCGCGGGCCAGCCGCAACCGGGTGGATGGGGTGCTGGCGTTCGTCGCCTTCTGGCTGGCGACGGCCACCGTCAGCATGCACCGTTTCGAGGCCTGGCGGCTCGGTTGGTGGGCTTATCACATCATCCTGCTCGCCGGCTTTTTGTTGACGGTCATCGTGCTGGCGATTGAATACGAGCAAGCCCGCCAGTTTCGGCTCGTGCGCTACTACCTGGCCGCCTCGCTCATTCTCACTGCCCTGCTGGCCCTCATCGCCTCGGCCCTCTTCACCCAGTTTTCGTACAACACCCTCGTCGGCGAAATTGAAAACTCGGCCCGCAATTCAGCCGCCAACCTGTCGAGTGAGGTTGCCGAAGAACTGCCCGACATTCTCACCGCCGCCGATCTTCGCGCCCTCTCCGACCGTTCCGGCGTCCGCGCCCTCTTCGAGAGTCGCGCCGCCGGCTTGCCCATCAAAAGTATTCTCGTTTACGATGTTGACGGCGTTGCCTCGTACGCCAGCGAAGCCGAATGGCTCGGCGTGAACGTGGAAGACCGGGCCGCCTTCTCCCAAGCTCTGGCCGGGGAAACCGTCTCTCGAATCCGTCCTCCCGATGACCCGCCCGCCACCTACCACCCCTCAACCGCCGTCTACGTCCTCGAGGCGTACGCGCCAGTCCGCCCGGGGGCCGCGCCCGACGGCCAACCCATTGGCGTTGTGATCATTGTTCAGGAAGCGCCCGAATTAGGCAGAGCCATCCTCAACGCCCGCTTCACCGGCCTCGTCACTGCCGCCATCACCATGAGCTTGCTCTTCGCCGCCCTGCTTTCCGTCGTGGGCCGCGCCGACCGCATCATCACCGCCCGCACCGAAGAACTCTCGACGGCCTACACCAACCTGCGCCGGGCCGAGGCCATGCGCGACAACCTGACCGATATGATCGTTCACGATCTGCGAAGCCCGCTTACCGCCATCGCCGCCAGCATCGAACTGTTGCCCCGCTTCCTCAACACCGAATCGCGCAGCCGCGTGATCGGCAGTGCCCAAGCCGCCAACCGCCGCATGACGACCCTGATTGACGACCTGCTGGCCGTGAGCAAAATTGAGGTCGGCGAGCTGAAGCCCAACCGGCAGAACATGCTGTTACAGCCTTTGCTGAGAGAAAGGCTTGAAGCTTACGGCGCTCAAGCGACGCACGAAGAGAAGACTCTCACCCTCACCTGCTCGCCCGGCCTGAGCGGCAACATTGACGCGCCGCTCATTGGCCGCGTGCTGGACAACTTGCTCGGCAATGCCTTCAAATATACGACCCGCAACGGCAAGATTCACGTGTTGGCTTCCGCCGACAACAATAATGGCCGGGTCATCATCAGCGTGCGCGACGACGGCGAAGGCATCCCCGACGAATACAAGCCCCGCATCTTCGACAAATACGTGCAAGCCCCCAACAACAACGGCGCCAGCCTGCGCAAAGGAACCGGCCTGGGCCTGACTTTCTGCCGGCTGGTGGTCGAGAGTCACGGCGGCCAAATTTTGGTGAAAGACGCTCCCGGCGGCGGCAGTGAGTTTTCCTTCTGGTTGCCAAAATAATCGTCGTGGCTTTGTGCCTTCGCGCCTTTGTGTTCTATAATTGGGCGCATGCCCGAACTGCCGGAGGTCGAAACCTTCGTCCGCCAACTCCGCCCGGCCTGCCTCGGCCAGCGCATCACCAACGTCACCCTTCGCTGGCCGGGCCACATTGCCACCTCCAACCCTCGCCAATTTCGCCAGCGCATTCGCGGCCAGAAAATCTCCGCCCTCGACCGGCGCGGCAAGTATCTCGTCTTCAGCCTCACGAAAGACTTCCTGCTCATTCACCTCAAAATGAGCGGCGACCTGCAAGTGGTGGCGCAGGGCAAACCCGGCAAGCACGACCACACTATCTTTCACTTCGCCAACAAAACCGAATTGCGCTTTAACGACACCCGCAAGTTTGGCCGGGTCTATCTGGTGGCCGACCCTGAAGACGTGACCGGCGATCTTGGCCCCGAACCGCTGGCCCGTAGTTTCACCGCCGGCAAGCTGGGTAGCCTCCTCGCCGCCCGCCGCCGCCCGCTCAAGCCCCTGCTTCTCGACCAGACCGTGATCGCCGGGGTGGGCAACATCTACGCCGACGAGTCACTGCATCGCGCCCGGCTCCATCCACAGCGGCGGAGCGACTCGCTCTCGCCTGCCGAAACGCGGGCGCTATGGCGCAGTCTGCGGCGCACCCTCAACCTTGCCATTCGCCACAACGGCTCCAGCATTGACTGGATGTATCGCGGCGGCGAGCACCAAAACCATTTACGTGTTTATGGCCGGACGGGAGCGCCCTGCCTCACCTGCAGCACTCCCATCCGGCACATTGTTCTTGGCGGACGAAGCACTCACTTCTGCCCGGACTGTCAACGCCTATGAATGAAATTGCGATTTTCGTATTGTGCTTCGGCCTCATCGCCGGCCTGACTGTGTTGTTTTTTGCTTTTCGAATGATGCGGATGGACAAGGAAATGGAAGCTAAAGGAGCGACGACAAACGCTTCCGAGACTCCGGTCGCCTCAGAAGCAGAGCCGCCTCCTGCGCCCCCCGTCAGTACAGCGCCCGAACCCAATCCAGCTTTCGCCGAAGTGGCGAAACTGGTGCGCACGCCCGACGGCCTGCTGGCGCTTCAGGCGGACGGCAATTTTTATCTGCGGCGTGAAGACATTGCCGACCCCAAATTGATGGCGGCGCTAAATGAACTTGAACGCTTTTTGAAGAAGGAAGAGGCCTTGCCACCAGTCGCCCGCCCGTCCGTGACGGCTTCACCTGAGCCGCCCGCCCCGTCCAAGCCTGTCGAGGATCTGAACGGCAAATCAGTCGTCTACATGTCGGCCCGTGAAGCGGCCCAGGTTCCACTCACTGCGCCCAGCATGGACATCCTGAAGCAATACCGCTACTTGCGCGAACGCGAGAAGCAACCGGAGATCAAAATCAAAACGGTGCTGGAGGAAATTGACGAACTGGTGCAGGCGAAGATTGCCGACACGCCACTGGCCCAGCGCGGGTTGAAAGTGGCGGCGGACGTGACCGGGGCGGCGTTGTTCTGGATTGATGGCCGTTCGTATTCAGCAGTTGACGAAGTGCCCGACCCTGAGGCGCGGGCGCTGGTGAAGGCGGCGATTCAGGAATGGGAGAGGAAAAAGTAGGGGCGATTCATGAATCGCCCCTACAAGTCATCATTGAATTTTCGCCAACTCGGCTTTGAATTCTTCCACCAGGGCGCGCTTCTCGTCTTCGGGCAGGAAGGCGGCCTCGGCGGCGCACAGGGTCATCTTCTTTAGATCAGCCAGCACAAACCCCAGGCTGGCGGCCACAATGTTGATCTCGTCGGTCAGCGTAATATCCGAGACCGACGGGTCGTCCGTGTTCAGCGTCACCTGCAAGCCCATCTCAAACATCGTCCGGGCCGGATGATCGACAAAGCGTTGCACCACGCCTGACTGCACGTTGCTGGTGACGCACACTTCAAAGATGGCCCGCCGGTCGCGGGCCAGGGCCAGGATGTTCGAGTCTTCCACCACCCGCACGCCGTGGCCAATACGGCTCGCGCCCAGCTTCTCAATGGCATAACGGATGTTTTCACACTCGGCCCACTCGCCGGCGTGAATAGTGACGCCCAGCCCGGCCTCACGGGCCTGAATAAAGAGGCGGCTGAACGGTTCGGCGGGGTAGTTGGCCTCATCGCCCGCCAAATCCAAACCCACCACGCCCCGACTCATGTTATCAATCGCAATCCGCGTCGCCCGCTGGCCGATGCTCACATCTTCGTGGCGGTTGATGCTGACGATGAGTTTTACTTTGATGGGGAAGTCGCGCTTGGCATCTTCGACCGCTTCAATTACCCAGTCGGTCACTTCTTCGAGCGGGTAGTTCTGGATGCGGGCCAGGGCCATGGGCGTGAAGCGCAGTTCAAGGTAGCGGACGTTGTCGGCGGCGGCGTCGGCCACGGCTTCGTAAGCGAAACGCTTGATCACTTCGGGCGATTGATAGAACTTGCGCAGGTAGCCGAACTTGGAGAGGAAGGTGCGAAAGTCGCCGCCCTCGTCGGTGATTTGCACGTAGGCTCTGAGGGCGTCAATGTCGTCGGTCGGCAGGTCAATCTTAAATTCGCGCGCCACCTCTTGCAGGGTTGTCAGGCGCAGGGAACCCTCGAGGTGGCGGTGAAGTTCGACTTTGGGCAGAGCGGCAAGCGTCGCGTGGCTAATCATGTCTGCTGAGAGTGTTCGTGATCGTCTTGGGCAAGGATTATAGCATGACGGGTTCAAGCGTCTGTAAAAAAACGAGAACCCGTTCGTCAAGTCAAAAGTGATTTTTGCGGCGCTGCTTTTTTATTTGCGCCTGCGATGAAAAGTCATCGCAGGTGTTTTTGTTTTAACGCGGTGAAGGCCTTGTTGAAACGAGGTTCTTTTCTTGTTCGCGTTGTGTTAAAGCTGAGTATCGCTTTTGAGTTGATCCCTTTCACCAGTTTGAGATCAGGTCTTTTGAGGATGTTGTGTGTGTCAAAGCGCAGTCCAATGATTGAAAAAAAGGCCCGGATAGGTACTTCAAGCATGTTCACTGATTATGCGGCTGGCTTTAGGATAGTTCGTGAGTAGACGGAGCCTGGCGCCGTGCTTACCACAAACTTAACTAAGCGGATTTGGAGGTGAAAATCAACTGGATCGAATTAGGCCTCGCCGAGGTGACGGCGATCAGGACACAAGAGGGCATTTTGCCCGCACTACAACAAGGAGATGAACGATGAAAAAGATACACGTAATGTTACACATAGGATTACTGTTCGGCTTGTTATTCGCCACAACGAATGTCTTCGCCGACGCTCAACCAGGCACATCGGTAAATCTGAGCGATGACCGGAACACGTTCAAGGGCACGGTGGCCGCCATCAGCAGCGAAAGCCTCACCCTTTCTCTGGCGAATGGCGAGACGATCGTCTTCATCGTCAACAGCGCCACCAAAATCAAAGTGCCTGCGCTCGACTCTAAGGCGACGCTGGCCGATGTCAAGATCGGGGCGCAAGTGAAGGTGCAGGCCGTTCAAACGGGGAAAGAAGAGAAAGAGGGGGAAGAGGAGGGAGAAGAGAAGGATGGCGCGTGGCTGGCCTTGTCCATCCATGTCGTCCCCGGCAAGCCGGAGAAGATGCACCGCACTGGAATGGTCACAGAATATGTGGCGGGTGTGAGAATATCCATTTTGGCTAAAGACGGCAAGGCCTATACTTTTGCCATCACCCCCAACACGAAAATTATCACCTCACGTCGAGCCAATCAACTGGGCGTGGGTGCGCGGGTGACGATCAACGCCTCGCGCGAGACGGCCAGCGTTGACTGGACGGTGCGAAGCGTCGAGATCCACTCGAACCCGCCTTCTACAGGGACAAAGACCCCTGTGCCACTCACGGCGACCGCCACCAGCACGTCGCTTCCGCCTACGATGACGAACACGGCGGCGCCATCTACCGCAACCAACACGCCGCTTCCACCGACGATGACGAGCACAGCGATGTTGCCTACAGCGACCGCTAGCGCGACATCTGTGCCGCCCACGGCGACGGCTACGGCGACATCTGTGCCGCCCACCGAGACCGCCACTGCGACCTCAGTGCCGCCCACGGCGACCGCGATCCCCATCACCTGGAATGGATTTGTCGGCCCGTTGTTTGCGGCCAAATGTACCATGTGCCACGGGACGTCAGCCGGCGTTACTTTGTCTTCTTATCAAAGTGCGTTGTCAACAGGTTCTATCATCCCCGGCAACCCGTCCGGAAGCAAGCTGGTTCAACTGCAACAGAAAGGCGGCCACTTTGGGCAATTGAACGCGGACGAATTGACAAAGGTGATAGCGTGGATTCAAGCGGGCGCGCCCGAAAAGTAACCCCGAAGGCAACTACTGATCAAATCAAAACCGGCCTGCACGATGCAGGCCGGTTTTGATTCTCCTGTCTGGCTTTGAGCAGGCTATTTCTTCCCGTCCGCCGCCATGTGGCAATTCTTATACTTCTTGCCGCTCCCGCACCAGCACGGGTCGTTGCGGCCCAACGCCCGCTTGGGGCTTTCGCTTGCCTGGCGCTCCACCTCGGCCCGAACTTCGGTGAGCTTGCGCGGGCGATAAGTGAAGAGGCGGCCCACCACCCCGGCCCGCATATCTACCAGCAGTTGCTGGAAGAGGTCGAAGGCCTTGCTCTTGTAGGCAATGAGCGGGTCGCGCTGGGCGTAGGCTTCGAGCGAGATCGAAGTCCTCAGCCCCTCAATCGTCGTCAAGTAGTCCACCCACAGTTGGCCGCTCACGCCGAGCATGAGTTGGCGGTGCAGGCCGTGCGCCAGTTGGCGGCCCAGTTCACTGCGGATGCGGTCGCGCAGATCGCTCGTGCCGTTGAGGCTTCCCAAATTTTGTGAAGCGATGGCTTCAAAGTCGGCCTCGCCCAGCGCCCGCCGCAGGCCAACCTGGGTGTCGGCGTCAAGCTCGGCAGGGCGGGCCGGGCTAAGGCGGGTCAACTCGCTCTCGCCCCAGAACAGTTGCTGTTCCTCCTGCGCCGTTCGCAAATGAGCCAGAATGTCTTTCAGCAAATCGTCGCGTTTGCGATCTTCGAGGCGCCCGGCGGCGTAATACACGTATGGAAAGCGCTGGTTGAGTCGCGTCTCCCGGCGGTGCGTCTTCTTATTAAACGTCACCGACTGGCCGACGGCCATATCGAGCAATAAGCGGCCCAGCGCGTCGTGGGCGACGTCAGCGGCGCTTCGCAGACGTTCGTCGAGCAAGGTTGAGATTTCGGACAGGTGGCGTTCGGTGCGGGCATCGTAAGCGGCGATGACGGCTTCGCGAATCAGATCGCCGAAGCCATCCCAATCAAATTCCGACCACGCGGGAAGCGTCACTTTTAGATCAAGGCCGATTCGCGCCGCCGCCCATTTCAAAAAGCGGATGGCGGCGTCCTGGCCGATGGCGGCTTCGATGGCGTCGCCTACAGCTTTCTTGAGCGTGCGATCAGTCTGGCCGTCGAAAAATTCTTTGCGCAGAGGCAAATTGGAAATCTCGGCGGCTTCGAGCATTTCGCGAGTCACATTACGAAGTTCCAGCGGCTGGCCCTGATCGCGGGCCAGGTCGCGGGCGTTATCGAAGGCGTTGTCGGCGGCTTCACGTTTGGCATCCACGCGCTCTTTCACTCGCGCCGGATACGTCTCCAGTTGAGTCTCAACAATCGTCACCAGTTGATCGCGGGCCGAGTCGGATGCGCCTTTGGCGACGGTCAGCAGTTCATCTTTCACTTGAGCTGGGCCGGCCAGACCGTCGAACCGGCTGAGGATCAATTCGATGCTGAACGGGAAGTAGAGCGAGCCGTCGGCGCGCTGGATGACCGGCTGAACTTCGTCCAGCCAGGCCAGCAGTTTCCAGCGGTCTTCGTCGGCGCTGTTCATGTCCACCCGGCGAGCCACTTCGGCCACCAGCATCTCGTCAATGTCGTCGGTCAAATCTTCTTTGGTGAAGATGCGGTCGCGCTGTTCGTAAATCTTGGTGCGTTGCTGGTTGAGCACGTCGTCGTACTCCAGCAGGTGCTTGCGGATGTCGAAGTTGTAGCCCTCGACTCGTTGTTGTGAGCCTTCGACGGTTTTATCCACAATGCCGTGTTCGATGGGGAGCGCGTCGTCTACCTTGAGCACGGAAGTGAGGCGTTCCATCAAACCGGAAACGTTGGCCCCGCCGAAGCGGCGCATGAGATCATCTTCGAGCGAGAGGTAGAAGCGGCTGGAGCCGGGGTCGCCCTGACGGGCGGCGCGGCCCCGAAGCTGGTTGTCAATGCGGCGAGCGTCGTGCCGCTCGGAGCCGACGACGTGCAGGCCGCCGATGGCGCGCACGGTTTGCTCGTCGGCCATGTGCTGGCGGAAGGCGACCACTTGCTCGGCGTAGATGCTGTAATCATCAGGGCTGATCTTGTCGAGGGCGGCCAGACGATCGTCGTGGCGCATTTCAAAGGCGTTGGCATGGCCCGCTCGTTCCAGCACCCGGTTGACTCCGATCAGCATCGTCTCGTCAAAGTCGCCGCCGAGTTTGATGTCCACGCCGCGCCCGGCCATGTTGGTAGCAATGGTCACCGCGCCCAGCTTGCCCGCGCCGAGGATGATCTGCGACTCTTCGTCGTGCTTCTTGGCGTTGAGGACGCGGTGCTTGATGCCGCTCTCCAGCACCGCCCGGAGTCGATCCTTGTGCCCCGAGTCCAGGAAGAGCAGTTCACAGAGACGGGTCAGGTTTTCGTCGGCGATTGGGTTGAGAGTCATGTTCAACTCTTTCGCCAGCGGGCGCATGTCGGACGGGTTGAGCGAGTCCAGGGGCTTGTTGAACGGTTGTAAAGCAGGGACGGCCCGACCGTCCTCTTCGGCGTTGTTGGCTTTGAACCAGCGGTCGCGGAGCAAATTCACCAGGGCCAGGCGGCGGAGCGGCTCGGCGCTGAATCGTTTCGAGAGCTGCTCCGAGGACTCAACCGAGGTGGTGCCGATGAGCAAGGGCTGGCCGGGCACGTGCCGCCAGAGCGCGTCCCACATGATGGCCCGCAGTTTGGACTCTTCGGTGCGAAAGACCGAGTCGGGGTAATCCTTGCGGCGATACCAGACCGGCTTGTCGGGGTCGGACTTGCGGGCCAGGTAGGAGAACTTGTAGCCGTTCTCTCTGATCTCGCGCTCGATGAGATTCGGATCGCGTTGCACCCGGTACTCGACATTCTTGGGAATAGGCACCACGTCGAGCTTGTAAATTTTGTCGAACTCTTCGGCCTCGGTCAGGGCCGTGCCGGACATGCCGGCCAGCTTGTCGTAGAGGCGGAAGAAGTTTTGCAGGGTGATGGTGGCGTAGGTGACGTTCTCCGGTTGAACCGGCACGCCTTCTTTGGCCTCCACGGCCTGGTGGAGGCCGTCGCTCCAGCGGCGGCCCGGCATCACCCGCCCGGTGTGTTCGTCCACGATCACCACGTGGCCGCCCTGCACCAGATAATCCTTGTTCTTCTTGAAGATGAACTCGGCGCGCATGGCCTGTTCGAGATGCGCCTGGGTCGTCGCCTGCTCCGGCGTCAGGTCTTCGGGGCGGTCGGGGTCACGCAGGGGGCGGCCCAGCGCCTCTTCTATTTTTTGGTAGCCTTCGTCGTTGAGGGCAAGGCTTCGCCCGCGCTCGTCAATTTCGTAGTGTTCGGGCTTGAGGACTTTCACGGCGCGAGCCAACTCTTGATACAGGGCCGCGCTCTCGCCCGACGGGCCGGAGATGATGAGCGGGGTGCGGGCTTCGTCAATCAGGATGTTGTCCACTTCGTCCACGATGGCAAAATAGCGCTGGCGTTGGCGGCGCTCGGCCAGCGAAGTGGCCATGTTGTCGCGCAGGTAGTCGAAGCCGAATTCGTTGTTGGTGCCGTAGACGATATCGCAAGCGTAAGACTCGCCGCGTTCGACGATGCGCATGAAGCGCGAGTCTTCCTGCGAACTGTCGCGAGCCGGGTCGAAGACGAAAGCTTTGCGGGCGTTCTCGGTGCGCGAGGCGTCCTGCAAGATGCCGACGCTGAGGCCGAGGGCGTGGTAGAGCGGCCCCATCCACTTGGCGTCGCGCCTTGCCAAATAGTCGTTGACGGTGACGAGGTGAACGCCGCGCCCGGTGAGGGCGTTGAGGTAGAGCGGCAAGGTGGCGACGAGCGTCTTGCCTTCGCCGGTTTGCATCTCGGCGATGCGGCCGGCGTGGAGCACCATGCCGCCGATGAGTTGCACGTCGTAGTGCCGCAGGCCGATGGTGCGGGCCGAGGTCTCGCGCACCAGGGCAAAGGCTTCGGGCAGAACCGAGTCGAGGGTTGCCTGGGTCGCTTTCTTGCGCTCTTCGAGCCTGGCGTCGTCGGGAATCTCGCCCAGTTCCGCCTGAACTTTCCCCCGCAGTTCATCCGACTTGGCACGCAGGGCGTCGTCGCTCATGTCCTCAAACTGCCGGGACATGTCGTTGATCTGATCTACAACTTCGGTGTATTTGCGGACATCCCGCTTGTTGGGGTCGCCGCCGATGGCTTTGATGATATTTTTGAACATCGCGGAGGATTATAGCATGAGGAGGAGGGAGAACAACGGATGCGGCGAATTTAACGGATCGGGTCCGTTCAATTCCACGAATCCGTTGTAATGAACACTTGTCTCGTGACAATTCAGTACATTTGCCTATGAAAGTCAGGCATTCGTCTATTTACACGGGCTGGCAAAAAGGAGTATAAAGTATTCGGGGAATTTCCTTTCTTCCGTAACCGAAAACTAGCAGCCCATCGTCGGAGGGACGCACATGAATCGCTCATACTATCAACAATTTGGCAAAGTATTTTCGCTGATTGTGTTATTTAGCCTTATGTTATCCAGTTTTGGGCTTAACAATGCGCCAGCGGCTCAGGCCGAAGATCAGGCTACTAGCACTGATATTGCAACCAATCCAATAGATATCCAGCCAACGGACGACCCTCAAGCGACACCCACCCCATCTGAGCCTACGGCTACCCCAACCCTGGCCCCCGACAAAGCCGAACTTGAGAATCGGCCTACACCAGAAGTTGGCGCATTGGCTATTCCACCAAACGACAACTTCAACTCGGCCATTGTTATCTCAGATTTTCCATCTGCATTTCTACTCGACACCACAGGTGCAACAGTTGCCTCTGATGACCCAATTATGGGTTGCGGTTATGGAAAAAACTCTAATACAGTTTGGTATCGGATTTTGGCTCCCGTTCCAGGCCATATTCGCGTCAACACCTTTGGAAGCAACTATGACACAGTCGCGGCTGCCTTCAGCGGCATACGTGGCGCTCTCAAGAGCAAAGCATGCAATGATGACTTTTCCGGAACACTCCAGTCTCAAATTGAATTCGCTGTGCTGGCCAACAAAAGCTATTACATTGAAATAGCTGATTTTGGTACTCCGGGTGGGGGCTTACTGCAAGTCACGACTGAGTTTGCTCCCGTCGCCCTTACAGTCCCTCTTGAGATTGCTCTATTGCAAGACGAAACCGGTAGTATGTGGGATGATGTTGATACCCTTAAGAGGCTCGCTCCTCAAATATGGGACAGTGTTGTTGACATTGGTATTGCCGGGTTCAGAATGGGAGTAGCTGGCTTTCGAGACTACGGATATTACCCTTATTTTTGGGGAGGGCCTGATGACTGGGTGTACCGACGACGAGCCAACTTAACCAATTCTCGAACTGCATTTGTTTCAGGAGTAAATGCTCTTACTGCTGGTGGCGGCTCAGATTGGCCAGAAAGCCAGTACGCGGCTTTGCATTACCTTATGACGCCATCCCATCCTTGCATCGATAGCAATGGCGATGGAGATTGCCTGGACTCTGGTGACACCCCAATTGGTCAACAACTTAGTTTCAGAGCAGGAGTCCTACGCATCATCTTGTTAGCTACAGATGCTCCATTCCATGACCCTATAGACACGTTCGGCTATCCGGGACCTAATGTCAATACAGTAGTTAACGACCTCTTGGAAAATCAGGCAATCGTTATTGGGCTAGTGCCCGGTGGCGCAGGCGTGATCCCGGAAGTTGATTATTTAGCATCTATCACTGGAGGCAGCACGCAGAATACTGGTAGCACAGGCGATGATGTTGCAGAGGCGATTATTAATGCGCTGGGATCAATCGAAACCTATTCTATCTCTGGTCGTGTAACGGATCCTAATAACCCTCACCTTTCTGGAGTCATCCTCACAGACGGTCATAGGCATACTGCCATTACAGATAGTAACGGTTACTATGCTTTCAAGGGTCTGCCGGCAGGCACGTACACAATTACGCCGAATAAGGAAGGTCTTTCCTTTTCGGACCCGTCGCTTACGATTAACGTACCGCCAGATCAAGGAGAGCAGAACTTTACTGTGCTTAGACCCGTTGTAGTGTTAGTGCATGGGTGGCATGGTCACTTAAAGATAAGCCCCGACAATTATGATCGCTGTCTACGAGGTGACGGCACTTACTACGAACCATACAGAGTTACGGACAACAACCTAGGAGATCAAAATTGGCCATCAGATAATCAGTACGGCACTATCAGAAACGACTTTGGAGCATTTCCCGATTTTCTCCGTGCAGATGGATACGATGTCTGGATTGCCCATGTATCAACTGGACACAACTGGACACCTTTTATTAGCATAAACGCAGTATGCTTACAGAACCAACTAACATTTATTCACAACAATTTTGGAGTTGATGAGTTTACTTTGATTGCTCACAGCATGGGGGGCCTGGTAAGCCGAGCTTACATTGAAAGCTTTGAACTTTACCCAAGAGATCCTTTCGTCGTTTCTCGATTGATCACTCTAGGTGCACCGCATGCTGGAACTCCATTTGGGGAGTTTTACTGTACCGCAGGAACCAAGCAGGATGCAGCCTGTGAATTCGGGATTTTTTCAATTTTTGAATTTAATGACACTTACAAATTTCGCGATCTTTTCGTTCAATACAATTTCATCGCTGGGAATTCTAACCCGATAGAAACTATTGGCCTTTACCTGACAGAAGGACCTCATGATGGCGCAGTTGGTGCCCAAAGCGCCATAGGCAACCTCTATATGGGCATTCTACCGCCAATCCCTGCTATACAGAAGGGATCAAATGTAATGACGCACAAAATAAGAGCGAGTCATTCAAGTGCAGAAGTAGGCGAAAAGAATATTTGCATTCCACTTACTGATAAATGTTACACAGTAGTTGTTGGACTTCGCGACTGGTTCCCAAGCTATTTCAATCAGTCTTTACGGGACAATTCCACATTAACAGACACCTACAAATGCATACAGCAAATATTAGGAAAGAAAAATGGGAATTGCCCAGTAGTTACCTCAGGATTAGCAGAGGCCCAAGCTACGTCTAATCCCAAATCTCAGATTCCTGTCATCTCAGGTCATATATCAAGTGGGCAATTAGTAACTCGCCTTGCACCCGTTGACAGTAATGAGCATAGCGAATTCACTCTAGTTTGGGACGCCGGTAATATCAATTTCACCCTGGAAAGCCCCTCAGGCACAATTATTGATCCGGTTTACGTCGCCGCTCATCCAAACGAAGTTCAGTATATGGAAAACACTATTGGCCCTTCGCAACTATTTGCTACATATAATATCAACGCAAGCAGTCCTGGCATTTATATTCTAAAGATTGCCAGCGGAGATGTTGGAACAAGCGGAACAGATTATGCTATTAGTTCCTTAGTAGTATCACCTCGTGTCTTAGATGTAACCGTAGACAAGCTAGTGTACTCAGTTGGAGAAACCGCCACCATCACAGCTACTTTAAAAAACGGTAATTTAGGCCTCAACGGCGCTACCGCAACCGCCAAAATTTTCCGTCCGGGTGTCTTCGCCGACACAATCACCTTAAGTGGCCAGGGCAATGGCGTTTATAAGGGCGCATATACCATCCCCAATATTCCTGGCTATCTTGGCCTCAGCGTTATCGCTGAAGGGAGTGATGCCGGCACTGCTTATGCCCGGCAAGTGGATAGCCTGATCGCCGTTGCGCCGCAAACTGTGCAATTGGTCGGCTCGTATTCGGACAGCCCTGTTAATGCTGATGGCAACGATAAATATGAAAGGCTGGATGTAGGCGTTGGCCTTAATGCGCTTCAAGCAGGTAGTTATTTGCTGTCGGCGGATCTGGTCTCTGGCACAACTGTGGTAGCGCACAGCGTTACCTCTACTACTTTGCCCCTTGGGAACAGCTTTATAACTCTACCTTTTAGCGGCGACGAAATCGGACAAAGCGGCAAGAATGGCCCTTACAAGTTGACCAATTTAACCATTGCCGATCAACAAAATGCAGGTGTTCCTACCATCTGGCAAGCCCAGAATCTGTGGACGACGGCGGCTTACAACTTCCAAAACTTTGCCGCTCATTGTTACACGCTAGCTCTGGCCGCAAACCCGCCGATCGGCGGCACGATTACAGCTAACCCGCCCCCGAATTGCAATAGTGGCTCACAGTATGCCGCAGGCACTACCGTTGCTCTGACTGCCGCCGCAGACACAGGCTACGCGTTTGCAGGCTGGAATGGCGACGCATCTGGTTCGCCCAATCCAGCTAGAATAACAATCCACGATGAATCAATTGCGGTTGTAGACTTCAGCATTCCTCTCAAGGTTCCAAGCCTTGCTTTGCCTGCTCATAATGGCGTTGTCACAATCTACACGCCCACTCTTGATTGGAATGATGTGACTCCGCCACCTGATCATTACCAGATACAAATTGCCACAGACAGTGCTTTCCTTTCAATGGTACGAGACGAAACGGTTGCTGATTCAAGTTATACACTGAACGATCCTATTAATCCCGACACCGCCTATTACTGGCGTGCTCGGTCCGTCAACAGTGTTGGTCAGTTTGGGGCATGGTCACCTGCTCGATTGTTCCACGCTGCAATGCTACCGCCAGAGTCATTCCCCACAAGCAATTTCGGTACTACACCACTTCTGCGGCCCGTCTTTGACTGGACACCCACAACTGGCACTACGTCATACAGTATTCAAGTCTCTACAGATCAGAATTTCAATACGTTGGCGCTAAACCTCAACGTTACACCGTCGGCTCATGTGCCAGCTAGCGACTTACCGAAAGGCGCAACTCTCTTCTGGCGCGTCCGAGCCAACGGCCCGAACGGGCCGAGCGCCTGGTCCCGCGTTCGCCACTTCGACACCCCCAGCCCGCCAGGCGTGCCCACCCTGCTCTCACCCGCCAACAATGCCGCCACGTCAACACAGCCGACTCTGGACTGGAGCGACTCGTCGCCCGGCGCGGATCACTACGAAGTACAACTCTCCACGAGCGAGACATTCGCCACCGTGCTCGGTCGTGGGCGAGGCGGCAGAACTTCTGCTTCGATGTACACGCCCGAAGTGGCCTTGCCATCCGGCACTTACCACTGGCGCGTGCGAGCCGTCAACGCCCAGGGGCAGTTCAGCAACTGGTCGAGCAGTCGGAGCTTCCGGGTGCCATAAGTTTGCGGCCTGAGCCAACACCAGCACCGCCCTCTTATATTTCGCAGGAGGGCGGTTTTGTTTTCAACTGCTCAAAAGGAGTATAAAATCCGAAGCAGTAAAACCATGCACAACTCGCATCATTATCAACAACCCGCCAGGTTTCTGGTTGCGGCCATAACGCTATATTTGCTTCTCTCAAATTTAGGCGGACGCCAGACGGTTGTGGCCCAAGCGCAAAGCGCAACGCCCCTTCCCACCAACCAGCCACAACACAACGTCATCCATGACGGTCTGGAATGGGCCACCGACGGGCCTTGCGCCGGAGCCTTCCAAATCGCAGGGACAAATTATTGCACGCATGGACCTGATCCGGCCCCGCCCGGCGTGGACATTGCGGTCAGCATGTCGCCCATCGCCGATCTTGTCAGCGCGGCGAGCATTCAGTGTGAAGGCGAGGGCGTCAGCGGCAAACGCACCCAGGTGATGTACGTTCGCGCTTCGGATCGCCCCGACCGTTACAACACCTATCTCTCTTCTTTCCATCAGTGGGCGGCAGAAGCAGACGCTATCTATCAGAACAGCGCGGCAGAGACGGGCGGCGTCAGGCGCATCCGGTTTGTTCACGATGCGAACTGCAACCTGATCATTCCAAACGTTCAACTTTCCCCGGCAGGCGATGACACCTTTGCCAACACTGTCAACGAGCTTCAAGCTCTAGGCTACAACAGAGCTGATCGGAAGTATATGATTTTCGTCGACTCGAATATCCTTTGCGGCTGGGCCACTATGGACCTGGACGAGCAACCCGGCGCCGCCAACCTGAACAACAATGGCCCCGATTATGCGGCCACTTACGTTGGATGCTGGGGAGGCGGAATAGCGGCCCACGAGTTGATGCACAACCTGGGTGGGGTGCAACTTTCGGCCCCCCACACCAGCGGCGGCGGCCACTGTGTGGATGAGTACGACCTGATGTGTTATTCGGACGAGCCTTTTTTTCCATCCATGCAAATCATCTGCCAAAATTCGAGCCACGACCGGATCGCCGACTGCAACCACGATGACTACTTCAACACCAATCCGCCGGCGAACAGTTACCTGGCCACTCATTGGAACGCGGCCAACAATGAGTTCTTGATCGGCGTCAACGCGCAATTTGACAGTCCAGCTTACAGCGTTGACGAAGGCGCGGGCGATCTCACTGTCACCGCCGTTTTGTCCGAGGCCCCCGGCCAAACCATCCGCGTGAACTACGACGCCAGCAACGGCACGGCAAAAATTGGGGCGGATTACCTGCCAACCAAAGGCACGCTCACCTTTCTTCCCAACGAGACCCGCCAGAGCTTCACAGTGCCAATTAAAGATGACTCGGTTTACGAGGGCAACGAAACGTTCATCGTCACGCTCAGCGCGCCGGCCAATGCCTCGCTGGGATCGCTCAACCCGGCCACAATCACTATTTTAGACAACGACCCCCTCCCCGTCCCATCCCTTATTTCCCCGGCAGAGGGCGCTTTGTTGACTCAGTACACGCCCACCTTCGATTGGAGCGACTCGGTCCCGGCTCCGGATCGCTATCAAATACAGATCGCCGTTGACAACGCCTTTGTTAGTCCGGCAGCGAATCAAACCATTGCCTCTTCTCACTTCATTCCTGCGGCGCCCTTGAATCCAAATACGCGCTATTACTGGCGCGTCCGAGTCTTCGGCAACTCAGGGCAGTCCAGCGCCTGGTCGGCGGCCCGCGCCTTTCGCACGGCGCTTGCGCCGCCGCTATTGTCGTCTCCCGGCAACGTTCAACAGGCCATCAGCCTGCGCCCGCTCTTCGATTGGGGTAATGTCAGCGGCGCATCCTCGTACAACCTGCAAGTTGCCGTCAACCAGAACTTTGCCGCGCTGGTGCTGAACATGAACGTCTCGTCTTCGGCTTACGTGCCAACGGCTGATTTGCCAAAGGGAACGCTATTGTTCTGGCGGGTGAGGACGCTTGGCGCAAACGGGCCAAGCGCCTGGTCACGCGTGCGCCACTTCGACACCCCCAACCCGCCGGGCGTGCCAACCCTGCTCACACCGGCCCACAACGTGATGGTGGCAAGCGGCCAGCCGACTTTGGACTGGAGCGACTCCGCGCCCAACGTGGATCACTACGAAGTGCAACTCTCCACCGACCCGTACTTCACCACCACGCTCGGTCGTGGGCGAGGCGGGCGAACGGCGGTTTCGCAGTACACAGTCGAGGCGGCGCTCACCACCGGCACTTACTACTGGCGCGTCCGCGCCGTCAACGCCGAAGGCCACTTGAGCAACTGGTCGAGCAGTCGGAGCTTCCGCGTGCCGTAGTTTTTGCCGGGCGCGTCTCGGCACCCCAGACGAAACGGCGATTGACAGCGCCCGCAATTTTGCAGTAAAGTCTGGGCAGTTTGTTTACCAATTGAATGTGAAAGGCAAACCCGGCAAAAGCCGGGGGCGCAAAACTATGGGTCTAAAGTTGTGGCCGAACCGAAGGCGGCTACACAGCTATGATCGCCAGGTTGCCGCAGATAACTTGTTTATCTGACGTTTTCAACGGGCCTGGCAATGTCAAGCCCGTTTCGTTTTTTTGGATATGCAGTTGAATCGGCCACGTCACTTTTCTCTGCTAATCGCCGTTTTGAGTGGATGGCTGGCCGCCGCCTGCCAACCGGCGGCCTCCACGCCCGCCCCTTTGCCAACGGTGACGCCGCCTCCCCCGCCCCCCACTTCAGTGGCCGCTACCCCGTCGCCGGATGTCATCGTCAGGCCGGATCAATTCAATCAACCGATCACGATTCGACTGGGCCAGAGTTTCGTCATCTCGTCACCCGATCCGTCTTCTGAATGGCAAGTGGAGTTTGACCCCGACCTGTTTGAATCGCCAACGCCAACCGAGGCCGGCTGGCGCTTCAAAGCCGTTGCCGCCGGTCAGGGGTTGATCGTGCTGACGAGTGTTGTGACCTGCAACCAGCCTCAGCCCTGCCCGCTCATGCCTCAGCGCCTGGAACTAACCGTTGAAGTGAAGTGACCCAGCCAAAGGAGTTGCCTGTGAAGAAACCGTCCCTTGAACTGATCAGCCGCCCACAAGCCCTGTTGATTTCGGCGCTGGTGGCCTTGATGATTGGCCTCTCGCAATTCGGCGCAGGCGAGACGTTCTCCTGCAACGGCCAGCCAATGACCGAAGCCCAAATTGCCGCCTATCGCGGCATCTCGCTGGAGACTCTGCATCTCCTGCACCGGGCGCGCGGCCTCACGCCGGACAACATTTGCGCCATGCCACAAGACAAGCTCAACCGGGCCATCTTCCGGGCCAACACCCCCAAGCCCGATCATCCGGGCGAGGCCGTTGAGTTTCGCAATATGCAATTGCAGGACGAGAACGGTTTTATTCCGCCGGACGGTTTGCTGGCGGCCAAAGCGCAAATGGACGCGATGCGGGCCGAACAGGAAGTGGGCGCGGCCGAGGCCGGGATCGCGCCCGGCTCGTGGACGTGGATCGGGCCGGGCAACATCGGTGGCCGCATCCGGGCCATCGTCATTCATCCCACCACGCCCAACACGATGTGGATCGGCAGTGTGAGCGGCGGCATCTGGAAGACGACTGACGGCGGCGTGTCGTGGAGTATTCAGGATGACTTCATGGCCAACATGGCCGTCTCGGCGCTGATCATTGACCCGACCGACTCGAATACGCTCTACGCCGGAACGGGCGAGGGCTTTTTCAACGGCGACGCCATACGCGGCGCAGGCGTCTTCAAAACGACCAATGGCGGCGGGACGTGGACTCAACTGGCAAATACCAACGACGCCAACTTCTACTACGTCAACCGTCTCGCCATCTCGCCGAACGGGGCCACGATTCTGGCCGCCACCGGCAGCGGCATTTGGCGAAGCGCCGACGACGGCGCAAACTGGAGCCTGACATCTTTTTCAACGGCGTTCGATATAAACTTCGATCCTTCCAACAGCAACAAGGCCGTCGCCGGCGGCTCGGGCGGCCAGGCCTGGTATTCCATTGACGGCGGCGCATCCTGGTCAGCCGCCACGTTCTCCGGCATGTCGGGCTTCCCTGGCCGCGTTGAAATTGCTTATGCGCCGAGCAACCCTTCCATTGTATACGCCTCCGTCAACCGCAACGGCGGCGAAATCTGGAAGAGCACTGACGGCGGCGCAATATATAACGGAGTCAGCAGTGGCTACAGCTATCTTGGCAATCAGGGCTGGTACGACAATGCCCTGTGGGTGGATCCGACGAACGCCAACATACTGATCGTCGGCGGCATTGACCTGTGGCGAAGCACGAACGGCGGCGCCACCTTGAGCCAGATCAGCATCTGGTATTGCGCCCCGCCCTACTGCAATCCTTATTCGGCCCACGCCGACCATCACGTTATTGTCCAACACCCAAGTTTCAACGGCACATCGAACACCACGGTGTTCTTTGGCAATGACGGCGGCATCTATAAAACAGCCAATGTTTACACCGTAGACGATACCACCGGCTGGACAGAGTTGAACAACAACCTGGGCATCACCCAGTTCTACGGGGCGGCGGGCAACCCGACGACGGGTGACATCATCGGCGGCACGCAGGACAACGGCACACTGTTCTACTCGGGCAGTCAAAGTTGGGGGACGACCGAGGGCGGCGATGGCGGCTGGTCGGCGGCTGACCCGGTTGATCCCAACTACTTTTATGGTGAATATGTTTATCTGAATATTCACCGCAGCAGCGACGGCGGCGCGTCGGCGGACTACATCAGCGGCCAATACTGGGACGGTTTTGACTGGGCCTGGAAGAATCCGCCTTACCGGATCGAAGACGCATTCAACAGTGACGCCAATTTCATCGCGCCTTTCATTCTTGACCCCAACAACGCCAACCGACTGCTGGGCGGCGGGCTGTCGCTGTGGCGGACGAACAACGCCAAGGCGGCCAACACATTCACCGTCGGCCCGTCGTGGTCGGCCATCAAATCATCCACCGGCAGTTACATCAGCGCCATTGCCGTCGCTCCCGGCAACTCAGACATCATCTGGGTCGGCCACAACAACGGCAACGTTTACAAGACGGCCAACGGCACGGCGGCCTCGCCCACCTGGACTCAGGTGGACACCAACTCGCCCGGCCTGCCCAACCGCATTGCCATGCGAATCACGATTGACGCGACCGACCACAACAAAGTCTACGTCACCTTCAGCGGCTTCAGTGATGATAACGTCTGGCGCACCGCCGATGGCGGCTCAACCTGGAACGACATCACTGGCGGCAACTCGCCGGTCGGTTTGCCCGATCTGCCCGTGCGCAGTCTGGTCATTCAGCCGTTTAGCCCCGACTGGTTGTACGTGGGCACCGAACTCGGCATCTTCGCCAGTGAAGACGGCGGCGCGACCTGGGGCTTGCCGCACGACGGCCCCACCAACACTTCGGTGGACGAATTGTTCTGGCTGGATAACGACACTCTGGTGGCCGCCACGCACGGGCGCGGCCTGTTCACGGCCAACGTCCTCTTCAACGCGCCGGGCATCCCGACCCTGGTTGCCCCGGCCCATAATTCCACCACCACTGACTACACGCCGACACTCGACTGGAATGACTCGACCGGCAACCTGGATCACTATCAGCTTCAGGTGGACGACAACAGCAACTTCTCGTCGCCGACGATTGACGACTCCACACTGACAACGTCCGACTTCACGCCCGGCGCACCGCTCAACGCCGATGTCACCTACTACTGGCGCGTTCGCGCTTACAACAACCTGAATCAATCATTCGGCTGGTCGAGCACCTTTACCTTCAAAACCATCGTCCAGTCGCCCGCTCCTGCCAACCTGGCCGCCAACAGCACTCGCCCGGTCTTCGACTGGAACAACGTCAGCGGCGCAGACTCGTATTCCATTCAAATCTCCACCAGCCAGACCTTTGCCACCTTGCTCGTCAACCTCAACGTCAGCGCTTCGGCTTACGTGCCAACGGTTGACCTGCCGCGTGGCGTCCTCATCTTCTGGCGAGTGAAAGCCAACGGGGCGCTCGGCGCCAGCAACTGGTCGCGGACTCGGCACTTCGACAGCGCCACGCCGCCGACCAGCGCCCCGCTGATGGTTGCGCCTGCCGCCGGCGCCGCCGTCACGGGGTCGCCGACTCTGGACTGGAACGACCTGACTCCCGCCCCGGCCTACTACGAAGTGCAAATTTCAACCGACAACTTTGCCACCTGGCTTGGGCGCGGGCGAGGTGGGCGAACAGCAGTTTCGCAGTACACGGTCGAGTTGGCGCTTGCATCCAACGCTTACTACTGGCGCGTGCGAGCGGTGAACTATTCGGCTGACGGCCTGTTGCAGTTTGGGCCGTGGTCGGCCAGACGGGCGTTTGTAGTACCTTGAGGCTAAACTGAAAGCGTCTAACCGCCCTCCAACGAAACACTGAAGGGCGGTTCTTTTTTTGTGGCCAATGAAGACCTGTCAAACTGAAAGGATCAAACTGGCAATGACCGTGCTAAACTGATAACAATTCTAGCCGAGGAGGAACAGCATGGTCAAATTTCTTCGCTCAGTTGCACTCGTGAGCTTGCTCATTGCTAGTGTCGGTTGGTTTGATCCATCAACCGTTCAAGCTGACACTTCAGAAACAATCTCAAGATTCGCCAACAGTCAAAACTCGCCAGTGAGTTGTGCTGTAATCAATAAACCAAATCCAGCACTTTCTACACCACAGCTCATCACGCCCAACCAGTTATATCCACCGCCAATACTACGTCCGTTGTTTGATTGGGGAAACGTGTCTGGAGCTTTGTCTTACACTCTTCAAGTTTCAATTTCGCGGAGCTTTGCCTTTTGCGAAGTGAGTATGAACATGGCATCATCAGCACACACCTTAACAAACGACTTGCCGCGCAATGCCACGATCTTCTGGCGAGTCCGTGCTAATAACTCTAGCGGCTCGAGCCCCTGGTCAAGAGTAGGACACTTCGACAGCCCGAACCCTCCGAGCGTGCCGATGTTAACTTCGCCAACTAATGGTGCACCAATGCTGACAGGTCCAATGCCAATATTAGATTGGAGCGACTCCAACTCTGCACCTGCCTATTATGAAGTCACAATTTCCACAAACCCTCAATTTAGTTCTGTTTTGGGGCGGAGACAAGGAGGCAGAACGCCCTTTTCAACCTACACTGTAGAAACCCCGTTGACTCGAGGAGCGATCTATTATTGGCGGGTCAGGGCATACAATACAGCAGGTCAATATAGCGAGTCAGAAATTCGGAACTTTATCATGCCAGGCGGGGGTCTAGCCTATGATCATCTGTATGAAGTTATGGATGCTTATGGCAATGGCAGTACGAATCGGCTCCTAGAGAGTTATAGAGGGACTAATGATGCCGATACTGCGTGGGTATACGACAATGCTCTGGCAATGATAGCCTTTATGGCTCGAGGCACATCTGAGGATTGGGAGAGAGCTAAAGTCATAGCGGATAGCTTTATCGAAGCGCAAAACAATGATCCCGTTTTCAATGATGGTCGCCTTCGCGATGCCTATTGCGCATCACACCTAATGAATCCAGATGGAAAGGCTTGCATTCCTGTTCCCTACATCGTACCAAGCCTCGACTCGAACACTGGAAACATGGCATGGGCTATGTTAGCCCTGCTTGACTACTATGAGATTCAAGGTGGAACAACTTATTTAACTGCCGCCCAAAGTTTGGGCGAGTGGATCTACGACAACACTTGCAACACTGGAGTATGTGACGGCTATACTGGCGGCTATTTCTTTGACGAAGGCACAAATTCTTACAAGAAGCTTGAGTGGAAAGGCACAGAACACAATATCGACGTTTATGTTGCCTTTATGAAGTTATATGAAGCTACGGGTAATGCAGATTGGCGAACACGTGCCATGTACGCCAAGAACTTTGTCCAAAGTATGTGGAATCCAACAATATTACTTGCCCATTTTTGGACAGGTACACTAAATAATGGATCTGTGAATGGAAGCCCCATCCCCGAAGACGCACAGACTTGGGGTCTGATGGCTTTGGGCGAGATAAGCAAATATGGCACTGGAATCACTTGGGTCGAAAACAACTTGGAGGTGAGTTCCTGCCCTGGTTGCCCAACATGCACAGGATTCTTATTCAGTTTCATGCGTAGCGACGATCCTAGATATAAGGACCCTAATTACAGACCTAGGGGTTGTTGGTGGGAGGGAACGGCTCACATGATTATAGCTTTCCAAATGAAAAATGAAACTGCTAAAGCAAGTGACTTCTTGGAAGTTCTGCGTAAAGTTCAAGTTGTTGTGCCCAACAATAACAATAAGGGGATCGTATCTGCTTGCCTTGGGGGAGCGGTGACTGGCTATGGATGGACCTCCCCTAATACTTTACATATTGGAGCAACAGCTTGGTACATCTTTGCAGAACGCAGTTATAATCCGTTTTGGGACATTGGCACAGGTGACCCAATTCCATACGAGGGCATCTATAACTAAAAAAGACTTCGGAAGTCTGAGGAGACTTCCGAAGTCTTTTTTTCATTCATTAAACATCTCCCCCACACTCCTCCCCTCGTGAGCGCGGCGGATCACTTCGCCCAGCAGTTTGGCTACCGAGATAATGGTCATGTTGGGCAATTTCTTGTGTTGCGGCACGGGAATGGTGTTGGTGGTGACGATCTCCTTCAATTCCAGCTTCCGCAGGCGCTCCACCGCCGGGCCGGACAGCACCGGGTGAACAAAGGACAAATACACGTCGCGCGCGCCGTGATCGCGCACGATGTTTACCGCCTGGCCCACCGAGCCGGCCGTGTCCACTTCGTCGTCCACGATGATCACGTCCTTGCCGTTCACGTCGCCGATGACGGTCATGGCTTCGGCGTTGGCGTCGTTGCCGGTGCGGCGCTTTTCAATAAAGGCCATCGAAGCGTTAAGCTTGGCGGCGAAGTTGCGGCCCTTCTTGGCAAAGCCCAGATCGGCGGTCACAATCACCGGGTCGGCCATTTGCTCACGCTTGGCTAAAAAGTATTCGCTCAACATGTGAAAGGCGGTGAGCACGTCGCCGGGGATGGAGAAGAAGCCCTGAATCTGGCCGGCGTGCAGGTCAATCGTCATGTAACGGTCGGCCCCGGCGGCCTCGATCATGTCGGCCACCAGCCGGGCAGTGATAGGCACGCGCGGCTGATCCTTCTTGTCCGAACGCGAGTAGCACAGGTAGGGAACGACGGCGGTGATGCGGGCCGCCGAGTCCAGCCGCAGGGTTTGCAGGACGATGAGCAGTTCCATCAGGTTGTAGTTCACCGGCGAGCTGGTGGTCTGGATCACGTACACGTCCTGGCCGCGGGCGCTGGAGTGCAGGCGCACAAAAATATTCTCGTTGGGGAACTCGATGATGTCGCGCCCGCCGAGCGGCGTGTAGAGATAGTCGCTGATCTCCTGGGCCAGGTCGGGCGTCGAAGTGCCGCCGATCAGCCGGATGCCGCCATACATTGATTCAACTTCCCGGTGAAGCCGTCCCGTCATGTCTTGCCCGCCTCCCACTCGTCCCGCAAAATCCCCATGATCAGAGTGTCATTATAACGCCCGTCGTGAAATCGCTCTCGCCTCAGGCGGCCTTCGTGCTTGAAACCCACTTTTTCGTAGCACCGGATCGCGCGCGGGTTGGTATCGAACACGCGCAGAAAGATGCGCTCCAGATTCAGTTCGTCGAAGCCAAAGCCGGTCAGCGTTCGCGTGGCGTCCGTGCCGTAACCCTTGTTCCAGAATTGTTTGTCGCCAATGGCAATGCCAAGCTCGGCGTGGCGGTTGCGCCAGTCAATCTCGTGGAAGCCGGCTGAGCCGATGTGAACCCAACCTTCAGATGACTCGACTTCAATGGAAAGTGGTTGCTCGTTGCGGTCGCGCTTCAACGTCTCTTCAAACCATTGCTCTTCCTGGGCCAGGCTCATGCCCAGGTGCAGGCCCAGCCCGTCGCGCACTTCCGGGTCGGCGAACCAGGCCACAAAGCGCGGCAGGTCGGCGCGCTCGATGGCCCGCAGACGGACTCTCTGACCGATGATCATTTCAATAGCTCCTCGACGATTGAATAAGGATCGCGCGTCCGGTTGACGACGGCTTCAATGGCAACCTCAAGCTTGTCGGGCGCGCCATCCAGAAAGCGGGCATACAACTGCTCGCGCACCAACATTTCCAGGTGGCGGCGGATTCGGGCGCGTCTTCGCTGAGCCAGTTCGCCGCTGGCGTTGAGATGGGCGCGGTGATTGTTGATCGACTCCAGAAGCGACTCGATCCCTTTGCCTTCGAGGGCGATAGTTTCACAAATAGGAGTCGCCCACGCGGGGCCGGTTTCACCGTCACCTGCGTGGACGGCGGCTTCCACCTCAGAACCGTGGTGAGGAAAAAATTCCCGCCGCGAGGGATGAGCCAGAGTCAACATGCCGCGCAGGGCGCGCACCGCCGCTTCCGTCCCCGGCTGATCAGCTTTGTTCACCACCAGCACGTCGGCAATCTCAAGAATGCCGGCCTTGATGGCTTGCACGTCATCGCCCAGGCCGGGCGCTTCGACGACGAGCGTGGTGTAAGCCAGCCCGGCAATGTCCACTTCCGATTGCCCGGCGCCGACGGTTTCGATGAGGATGAGATCGAAGCCGGCGGAGTCGAGGGCATCGGTCACGTCGGCGGTGGCGCGGGCCAGCCCGCCCAGACTGCCGCGGGTGGCCATGCTTCGAATGAAGACGCCTTCGTCGCCGGAAAGATCGCGCATCCGAATCCGGTCGCCCAAGATCGCGCCGCCGGTAAACGGGCTGGTAGGGTCAACGGCCACGATGGCAACGGTTTGGCCGAGGCGGCGATAAGCTTTAGCCATCTCAGTCACCAGCGTGGACTTGCCGCTGCCGGGCGGCCCGGTCACGCCAACGAGGTAGGCCCGGCCGGTGTGCGCGTGGAGGGCGGCGAGAGCGGCGCGCGCTTCGGGGCGTTCGTTTTCAATTTGGGTGATGAGACGGGCTAACGCGCGGCGGTCGCCGTTGAGGATGGAATCGGGCAGAGTCATGCGGGGCGTTATTTCTTCACGGCCTCTTTAACGGCGTTGATGATCGAGTGGGTGTTGGCCCCAGGGCCAAACACCCCGGTCACACCCTGGGCGGTGAGAGCGGGGATATCTTCGTCAGGGATGATGCCGCCCAGAAACACTTTGACATCGCTCAAGCCTTTGGCCTTGAGCAATTCCATGATTCGCGGCACGAGCGCATTGTGCGCGCCCGACAAAATGGAAAGGCCGACCACGTTCACATCTTCCTGCAAAGCGGCTTCGGCGATCATTTCCGGCGTCTGGCGCAGGCCGGTGTAAATCACTTCCATCCCAGCGTCGCGCAGGGCGCGGGCGATGACCTTGGCGCCCCGGTCGTGGCCATCGAGGCCAGGCTTGGCGACGAGC
>JACPWC010000005.1 GCA_016197225.1 Chloroflexota bacterium | reverse complement strand
GATAACCAATCAATCGAGCATCTGAAAATTTCTCCGCGCCAAATCCCGCTAGCACGGCAACTGCAAACGCGCCGAAGAACCAAGCGCGGGCTGGGACGCGCAACAGGCCGAAGCCTGGAACAAATCGAAAAGCAAACTCAAACAATGGCGTAGCAGTGCCAAGTGAAAAGGTCAATGTCAAAAAAATCATCGCTACAAAAAACCAATTGGCGGCGCGGCGTGATTGAACGAAAGCGATTACGATCAACAATGGCGATAACACGCCCATAAAGATCGTCCACTCTGGAAATTGAAACGTGGTAGGCGCAAACAACGTGATGAGAAGATAGGGCGGCAAAGCGAACAAGTTTGCATCACCAATCGTGAAGTTAGCGCGGCTGTTATAAGGAAGTAGTTCGCTTAATGGCAACAAGACAAACGATGCGAACAAAATAAATGAGACGAGATAAACAGCAAAGACAATCATCAACCAACGTATTTGCGTCCATTCTTTTTTCCATATTGCCGACGCGAAGTGCCAACACCAAAACGCCGACGCAACAAGCATGATGTAATATGAAATTTGAATCATGTTCGGCATAGATAATGCCATCGCCAATCCTGCACACGGTGAAGCGAAAAGCGATCCGTCCATCGCCTGTTTGAGGCCAAACAGCACGGCAGGCAACCACATCAAACACCACACCACTCCCAAATGCCCAGCGGCGAGATGAATGATCACTTTGGGCGCAAAGGCGAAGATCAATCCACCGATCAACGCTGACGGGCGCGAGGTGTTGTGGCTCCGCAAAAACGAAAACGTGAACACGCCGCCGATGAAGACATGAATGGCATCTAATAGGTTGAAGCTCAACGCGGGTGGTAAAAATAAAAAGAACAGTGTAAGTGGATACAAGAAGAGCGCGCCGGGATCACCCGCGATGGGCATACCCAATGCCATTGACGAGTCCCATAGCGCAAGACGACCTTGACGCAAGTGAGAAGCAAAGCTCACCAGATCAGGCCAATGGAAGTGAATAATGTCCGCGCCAAAGCCACTGTTGGGCCAAATCAAAACATCGGGGATGAGCAACGATGGCAAGAAAAAAGCGAGAACGATCAACGCTAACAGCGCGACAGAGCGCCAATCGTCATCCAACCACGCAATCAACTTTTCAACATTATTCATCGAATGCTTATCGGCTACCGTTGCAGTCGGCTCTTCGCTTCGGCCTGATCGGGAACCAGCGCCAGCAAATCTCTGTAGATCGAATTGGCTTGCACCTCATCGCCCACCACCCTGTGCCAGTCACCCGCTTGCAACATGCGTCTTGCCCACAGGTCGGTGAACGGCGCAGGCGTCAACTGCGGCGCGAGATCAACCGCCATCGTCTCCTGCCGGAAAACAATCAGTCCATAGATCGCTTCGCCAAACGCGCCCGGCCCAAACGCTGATTGCAGTTGATAGCCTTTCACTGCTTCCTCGCCTCTTGCCGCCGCCTCTCCCAAATCTCCTCTCGCCGCCGCCAACTCGGCTTCCACCCAAAGCAGTTCCAAGCGCTCCTCGCCTGCGCCAAAAAAAGCAAGCGTTGCCTTCTGCAAAAGAGTCTCAGCCTCATCCAACCGCCCCAACGCCACATAGACGCTAGCGAGTCGAATGTAAGTGTTCGCGCGATCTGCGCTCTGAGCCGCCGCTTCAAGCTCGGCCAGAGTTGGCGCAGGCGTAGTTGTGGCCATTTGCCGCCACTCGGCCAGCACTTGCCGGCGAAAGGGCGTAGCCCGCCAGAAATACGCCTCGGCCCAATCCGGGCGCAAGTCGAGCGTGTCGTGATAGGCGCGCCCGGCGGCTGACCACTCACTTGCGCCCTCGGCGGCCACGCCCAAATTCAAATGGGCCAACGCCGATTTGGGAGCAAGCCTGGCTGCAATTTGCAATTCGGCCAGAGCGGAAACGTAATTGTTTTGCGATTCGAACAACGCAGCGAGATTTGCGTGATTCAACCACCAGTCCGGATCAAGTTGAACCGTCTCTGTAAAAGCGGCGGTTGCCTGTTCCAGAGCCTCGGGTTGCCCCTGCGCGGCCAGAATACTTTTCGCCAGACCCAACTGTTGATAAATAATCGCCGATCTGGAATCTCGCCGGGCAGCTTCCTCCAACAAAGTCGCGGTCTCTGTCCATTGCCCTTGTTGCGAAGCCTCGACAGCGTCGTGCAAAGGAGTCAGCCGCCACACGTTGTAAAAGCCGGAGACCGAAAGCGCCAGGCCAAGAAAAATTGGCAGGCGAGCGAAAACCGTCGAAAGGCGTTTGGGGCGCTCAACAGCCTGGGCAGGCGCAAGGGCGACACCAAGAATGATGGCAAACGTTACCGCGTTCACCGGCTCCACCTGAACCGTATCCACCAGACTGTGAGCGGCAAAGGCCGCCGCGCCGGCCAGTGCGCCGAGCGCCACCGCCCGGTCATCGCCGCGCAAAACATTCGCCTGCTTCCACAAGGCGCGGAACGCGCTCACGGCCAACACTCCAAAGGCGGCTAACCCGGCCAGGCCTGTTTCGGCCAACAGGTTGAAGAAGATGCTGTGAGCGTGAGGGTAGAACGCGGACGGCGGCACCGAGTTTCCCAAAAGGTAAACGCTTCCAAAAGTTAACGGCCCTCTTCCAACAAATGGCGATTGCAGAAACGATTGCCAGGCCGGATTCCAGAACTGCGAACGCGCGATCAGCGCCGGGAGTTTCACCGGGCTATCCAACAACCGGATGGCTACCCAGATGATTACCACCGCCCCGCTTCCTCCGAGAGCCAGGGCCATTAATGCCAGAGGCCACTTCTTCCGCAGAGTATTTCTCAAGCGCCGCAAATACTCAGCGCCGCCGGCATCGCGCACTTTTAGCGCCGCCAGCGTCACAACCCCGGCTAAAAACCCCAGCCAGCCACCGCGTGAGAACGTCAGAAAGATGAGGCCAAGCACACTAACACCCCAGCCCACCAGCAGGGCGCGAGGCAGACGCGCGTGCGAGGGGGCCAAGCGAGCTAGCGCAACCATGAACAGCAAATTGAAGAAAGTGGCAAGGCCATTCGCCAACGGCAAGCGATATGCAATTTCCGGCACCCACGATCCGGGCGAGGTTGTCAGCCAGGCTCGGTACCAGCCCATAGCCATCCACCAAGCCAGGCCGACGATCAACGTACTCGCTAGCAATAGCGTCTTGACAAATAACTCGCGCGGCCAACCCCGATTTACCAGTTCCACTGTTAGAGCAAAGATAAAAATATTTGCGCCCGCTACCCAGACTTCATCCAGCGAGCGGCGAGGATCTGTCGAAGTGAGAGCAGTGAACAAATAGACTCCAAGAAAGAGAAGCTGAGGCCATGTCAGCGGCATAGGCAGAAGCGCGCCATGGCCCCGCCACATGCCGAGAGCCAGCCACCCCAGTGACATCACCGTAAGCGCCGCAACGCCGAATCGGATGTGATCATAACTGGCGTAAACCCGCCACGTGTTCACAAAGAACATCAGATAGCAAAAGGCCAAAAACAGGACGGTTTCTTTGATCAAGTAGCCGACGGAGGCTGAAGAAGCGCGGTTGGCCTCACGGGTCTGGTTCATATCCGTTTGCATTGATTGCCTCATCACAAATTACACGCTCGCCCACCTTGCCATCAATCTTCAAAGCGCAACAACCCCAATCGCTGTTGAAGCACTCGCCACAAAAACAGCGGGTTGCCAATCAGATAACGCCGCCACAACCGCCGTGGCTCGGCCAGGAGGCGGCCCAACCATTCCAACCCGTAGCCGAGCATCCAGCGCGGCGCGCGCGGCGCTTCGCCAGACACAAAATCCATCACCGCCCCCACCGTCCAAATTACTGACACTTCAAGATGCGTGGCATGTTCAGCCACCCACCGCTCTTGAATCGGTGTGCCCATCCCGGCCAGCAAGATGTCGGGGCGGGCGACATTGACGGCGGCGACGACGGCTGAAGAGTCTGTAAAGAAGCCGGCGTGAGTCCCGGCAATGCGGAGTGCCGGATACTGCCGCTTGAGTTTTGCCACAGCCCGGTCAGCCACACCGGGCGCGCCGCCAAAAAAGAAAACAGACAGCCCTTCTTGCTGCCAGTGCTCGCACGCCGGATAAATCCAGTCCGCACCCGTCATTCGTTGCGGCAAATGCTGGCCGAGCAAACGCGCGCCCAGACGCACTCCATCGCCATCGCAATAAACGAGGTCTGCGTTATTCAAAGTGCGGCGCAGCAGCGCATCCTCTACGACAGTGTTGAGAACGTGAACGTTAGCATACATCACGGTATGTTGCTCGCCATCGCGCGCCAGTGCAGAAACACGCTCCAGCAGTTCGGCCAGACCGAGCGAGTCGATCCACACGCCTAACACATTGATTCTTTGATTAGGGTACTCAGGCATGATTGGCAAGAGCGCGCCGATAAAGCGCTTCTGTTATTTCCGCCGCCTGCGCCGGAGTCCACTCGGCCACTTTTTTCTGCCCGGCCGCTCCCATCGCAACAGCCCGCGCCGGGTTAGCTAACACCTCGATGATTCGCCCGGACAAAGCAACCGGATCAGTTGGTGGAACTAAAAACCCGGTGACCCCATCTTCAACCACTTCCACCAGTCCGCCAACGGCGCTTGCCACCACCGGTTTCGCCGCCGCCATCGCCTCAACCGCCGTCAACCCAAACCCTTCCGATAATGACGGCACAACCACCACATCCATCGCGGTCATCAATTGGGGCGCATCTACTTGTTCGCCCATAAAGCACACTTGATCGCCAAGGCCCAGGGAGGTAGCCAATGTTTCCAATACGCGACGTTCGATGCCGTCGCCGATGATGACGACGCGGGCAGTTGGATGTGCTTGAAGCACCTGAGGCAAGGCGTAAATCAAAGTCGCTACGCCTTTCTCTGGCGAAAGCCGGCCAACGTAACCAAGGATAGGCCCTGACGGCGCATCGCTCAAAGCGTGACGTAAGCGGTCAGCGGCAGAAGGGTCGGGCAGAGTTGGAAGCGCCCCTATCCGAGTGACGGTAACACACGCCGGATTAACGCCGTAGAATTGGATGAGGTGATCACGAAGCGCGTCACTGATCGCGCACACCCAGGGCGCAATCCACAAACGCGACAGCCAACGAGCATCGGTCTTGAATTCGTGAACGGTGCAGACCAGGGGCAGGCCGGTGAGGCGGGCTACTGCCCGACCGACGATGGTTGTAAAGCGGTGGTGGCTGTGAATCACATCAATCTTTTCGCGATGCGTCACCTGCGTCGTTTGTCCAATCGAAGCTATTAAGTTACGAGCTGTTGAAGGGTAGAGTGGCAAGGAAACGGGGTGGGCAAACTGATCGCGCCATTCGCCGCCGCCCGTGCCCAGCGTAACGGCGTGGCCGCGCTCGGCGAGGGCAGTGGCAAGGGCCAGCATGTGGCGGCTGGCCCCTCCCAGTTCGGCACGCGGGCGCAGAAACAAGATTTTCATCTATGCTCCAGCCCGCCTCATTAACTTTGACATGGCTTGCCACAATCCGACTGCGGCCCGCGCTTCAGTTTCGCTGAATACGCCGATCTGATAACCTACAACCAGGTAGATGATCTCCAAACAGCCTACTACCATGCTCAACCCGATCCACGAAGTGGCGATTGGGCGGGCCAGAAAAGCCAATGCGCCAATTGCCAGACCCAGCAGAAGCGGTCGTAAATATGCGGTTCGGAACAGGGCAAGCGGCGAGATTTGAAGGTAGCGCTGCACAACAAAGATCATAAAGATAATATCTACAGCTTCGCTGATAAGTTGTGCCAGCCCGGCTCCCTGTATTCCAAATGGGCGGATGAATAACAGGCACCCCGCGCCGACTACTAGCCCGTTGATGGTGGCATACACCGAAAAAACAGAAATCCGCCCTGTCCCGACAACGAAGTTATTTGTCAGAACGGCGGCGACAGCCTGGAAATAAGCTGTCAAGAGTAATAATCGCAGAACAGCGGCGGATTGGACAGTCACATTCGGGCCAATCCATAAATTCAAAAAGAGGTCGCCCAAGACTAAAAGCGGAACGATCATAGCTGTAGCCAGTCCAGCCACAAACCGCATCGAGCGAATAAAGATATTTTGCAGTGCTTCGAATTGATTGGTGCTGTATAACTCGCTTGCCATCGGAAAGATGAAGTGAAGCATGTTTCCGATAAGCTGGCTGAATGCGGCGGAAACAAGAGCGGGCACAGCATAAAGCGCCACGGCGGCCACGCCAAGCCAGGCGCCGATCAACGTTCGATCCAGCCCGCCGACAATCAACCCTGTCAGGCGCAGGATCAACCCAAAACTGGCGTAGCTTTTCACTCGCTGTAGTATTGGCATATCTATTGCCAATCGTAACCGGAAGCCCGGTATTAACTGGTGAGCAGAAATTAAGTAAGCCACTCCGGTCAGCAATGACACCAGCACCCTGATAAACACGTAGCCGGTAACGCCATAACCAGCATATACCGCCGCCAGGCCGATAGTGACACCCGCCAGATTGGCCGCGATCGAAATCTTGCTGGCAACATCATAGCGTTGCAAACCGTTGGCAATTGCTTTGCCCCACATGCTCATCACACTCGCCAGGAAGCCAACGCCGGCCAGCCTGAAGACAACGACGGCCTGACGGATTAACTCATCAGGCACCTCAAACACACGGCGGGCAAGAACATCTGCGGCCAGCATGATGATGACCATGCCAACGATGCCAATGCCGGTATAGAGTTGCAGAGTAGTGTTGAGAAGGCGATTCTCTGACTCGGAGTCGCCCCGAGCATGATCCTCGGCCAGAAATTTAGTGACCGGAATGTCCAGACCCATATCCATCACCGTGAGATAACCGATGACAACGGCGACCAGGGTCTGCAAACCGTAAGCCGCTTCTCCCAACAATTTCAGCAGGATCGGCGTGGAAAGGAAGTTGAGCAGAGCAGGCACGGCCCAGCCAGCCGCGCTGAAAATTATGTTGAAGGAGGAGCGTTGCAGGCGGTTCACTGGATCGTCTACAACTTCAGAACACGAATGACCGTGTCGGCAAAGGCGGGCGGCAGGAAACGGGCAAAGTGTTCGCTGGACAGATAAGCTTCCATCGCTTTTTGATAACGCTCATATTCCCGCTCGGTTACACCCATCAAGAACTCTTCCAGTTCACGGTCAGACGGGAAACGGCGGCGATCAACAAAGGCGTCGGCATCCACGTACTCGGCGATGTTGGGCGCGCCCCAGTAGATCGGCACACAGCCGGCCCGCATGCTATCGAAAATCTTTTCGGTGATCCACCCCGGCTCGCCGTAGACATTTTCGTAGCACAAGCTGAAACGATACTTTGGCAGAATGTCCCACTTGTGCTGAATTACCCCGCGATAAGATGGATAGGGGCGATAGATAAAAGGGAAGAGCCGTTGAAACGGCCCTGCCGGGCGATCCCAATCCACACCGTACAAGTCAAAATCGTCTGACCGTCTCTGTTCAAAGTGCCGGATCGTTGCCCGCCGCGCCGAGTATAACTCGCGTGGATGGCGGGAAAACTTATTCATCGAGATATTCACTAGCAATTTCTTTTGGGAGAAAGGAGTTTTGGGAATTTGAGGAAAGCGGCGAGGCTGGGGCCAATAAAACTTGTGAAACTTGCGTCCGTCAACGACCGCATCATTCCATGTCAGGATGATAGAGAACAAATCATGCAGATCAGAGTCCCAGTTGGCCGGGCTAACGGCAGGCGCTTCCCACAAGAACAAGGCCGCGCGTTCCGCCATGCCAGCGCGCCGGCACTCGCCATACAAGTCACGAAACGGTGGCTTCCCTTTCAGATATTCGTTGACCCGCCTGATTTTTCCGCGCCAGCCAGCATAAGGCTTGACGGAGATTGCGTCGAAGAACAGAATCCGGACGCAATCGTCCAGCGGATGCTCGTCGGACGTTTCGAGGCTGTAGCCTAATTCGTCCAATCGTTCGCGCAGGTAAATGTAAGGATCGTTATTAGCATCGCGAACGTTGGGATCAAACTGTCGGCCATGGCCGTGAGACCAAGTGTGAATGAGAATCTTTTTCACTCTTCACTGAATCAGGTGTAGCCTGATTTCCGTCAGGAGTTGCTGAAAGCGTTTCTCCATTGTATGCTCGGTCAACGTGCGCTCGTAGCCGCGCCGGGCAACAGTTTCTCGCTCGTCCTCATCTTTCAAGTAATAACGTATCTTTTCAACCAAATCATCAGGGTCGGCATAGAGGGCCATTTCTTCGCCGATGGCGTAACATCGCTCTAACCCTTCAACATAGTAAGAGAGCTGAAAGCCGCCACAGGCATTGATCTCAAAATGCCGCCCTTTAATTTGCTCGTGGGTTTTGACGTCTCGCTTGACCAGCGCCCGAAGCGTGTCTTTGACGGCGTTGGGCGAGGACAACAGATACCTCGCGTCCCAAGAAACGCAGTTCGAGAAGTTCAGGTTGATCCGGCTCTGATTAAAGACGTCCACCATCGCGTCCTGATCCAACCGCCCATTCCCCCACTTGTAACCCCAAATCTGCGCCTTGATCCCGGCCCGCTTAAGTTGGTTCAACAACCAGGCGCGGTGCGGATGATACTGGCCGACAAACGTAACATCGTAAAGTTTGGGCAGGTCTTTCTTGACGAAGATGCGGTGATTGCAGGCAAACGGCAAAAAAATCGTGTTGCTGAAGCCAGCCTGACGAAACTTCCGGACGCCGTTGACATCCGAAGTCGTGACCCAGGTGAAATGCTTTGCCCAGAAGCGCGAGAAGTTCACCCGCCACATGTCGTCGAAGAAATACCCGACCGTGATCGTGTGCCGGTTGACCTCATCTATCACTTCCGGCATCACTTGATCAGTGTGTAGAACGATAATGGCAACATCAGGCCGCTCGCGCTTGACCATCTCCAGCAGATCGTGGTTCATGCGCTCGCGGCCTTGTGACTGAAACTGCTCCATGAAGTCGAAAAGGACGACCGAGTCCACAACTCGCTCAAGCGGCAGGAATAAATTGTAGTATTCGTTAGAGAGGCCCCGCGACTTGTCGCCGTAGTCGTGCCTCGCCGCGGCCAGGAGAACTTTCATAGTTCTAAATGCGCCGGCTCAAACCAAAGCGCGCCGACGCACGAAGTGGTCAACAGATTCCACCAGATAGTCTTGCTGAGAAACAGTCACATTATGATGATTGGCTATCATCACGCCCTGAAAGTGGATTGTGTCGGCGTTGGGCAAGTCCCCGACGATGCGGTGCGGCACGTATTTCATCACCGGCTGGCGAGCCAGGTTCGAACCGACGATGGGCCGGGTTTGGATGCGGCAGGACTCAAGGTAAGCCTGGAACTCGGCGCGGGAGAAGGGCGCGTTCGGGCGAACCAGAAACGAAAAGCCAAAAGCGGTGTGCAGATGGCCTGGCAGTTCTTGTTGAAAGCAGAAGAACTCCTCGTAGGGCCGCAACAACTCCATCACCCGTTGGCGCGTGGCCACCCGCCTCTGAATAAATCCCGGCATCTTGGAGAGTTGCACCTGCCCGAAAGCGGCGTTGATCTCGGTGGGGCGCAAATTGTAGCCGGTGGTGACAAATAGCCAGCGCGGGTCAATATCCGGGCATTGACGCACCCACTCGTCGTGATCATCGCGCCCGCGAATCCAGCCATGCGCCCGCATCGAAATCAACAGGTCGCGCCAGAGGGCTTTGTCGCGCCCACATACCATGCCGCCTTCCACGCTCGTCATGTGGTGCGAAAAGAAAAAGCTGAATGCTGACAGATCGCCAAACGTCCCCACTTGTCGGCCATCTACGCTGGCGCCATGCGACTCGCAACAATCTTCGATCAACCACAGGTGATGCCGCCTGGCAATATCCAGCAAGGCCTGCACGTCGCATGGGTTGCCCAGCAGATGCACAGCCATGATCGCCCGCGTGCGCGGCGTGATGGCCGCCTCCACCCGCGCCGGATCAATATTGAGCGTGTCAAGGTTCACGTCCACCAGCACCGGCAGGCAACCGACCTGGGCAATCGGAAAGAGCGACGTTGACCAGGCGACTGCTGGGAGTATAACCTCATCGCCCGGTTGCAGATGCCTCTCGACGCCTGGAAACGCCAGCGCCGACAGCATCATCAAATTCGCCGATGAGCCGGAATTGACCATCACCGAAAACGGCGCGGGCAAGAACGCCGACCATTCGTCCTCAAAGGCGGCCACCCGCGGCCCCATCGTCATTCGGTCATCCAACACGACATCAATCGCCGCAATCATCTCTTCTTCATCATAAGACGAACGCACCAGTTCCAACTGGCGGATATTCGCCGGTTGATAAAGCTCTTCGGCATATTCGCGGATCAGGTTGTGAATCGCCTTCCGCAACTCTTGCGCCCGCCCCCGGCCCGCCCGCAAGCGTTGTTCAACCTGCTCCGGCGTCGGCTCGCGTCCGTCCAATTCGCGCCAGAACAACTTCTCATTGTTCCACTGTTTCTCAAGTCGTTCTGATACTGGCAACCCCGGCCCAGCCTCGGCGGCAGGCTCGCGATTGAACATCAACTCTTCAAGTTGCTGTGCGCTCTTTTTCGTCATAAACATCCTCTCACCCGAGATGCCGCGAATACCACTCCATCGTCTGCCGCAAACCATCTTCCAGCGGCACCTGAGCCTGAAACCCCAATAGGCTCTCGGCCAATCGGGTGTCACAACAACGCCGGGGTTGACCCGTCGGCTTCGAAGCGTCAAACTGCAACTCAACCAGCTTGCCCGAAATACGGACGAGCGTCTCGGCCAGTTCGCGAATAGTCGTCTCTTCATTCGCGCCAATATTGATCGCCGCCACCTGAGGCGATTTCTCCGCCACTGCCATCAGCCCGCGAGCAAAGTCGGTCACGTACAAAAAACTGCGGCTGGCCGAGCCGTCGCCCCACACCACCATCGGATTCTCGCCCTGCACGATCCGGCGAATGAGAGCCGGGATGACGTGGCTGGAAGCCGGGTCGAAGTTGTCGCGCGGGCCGTAGGCGTTGTAGGGGCGGGCGATTCGAACCTTCAGCCCGTATTCTTTGGCATAAGCTTCGCCCAGAAACTCTTCCATCCGTTTGGCCCAACCATAGCCCTCATTAGTCGGCTCCGGCCAGTCTTTGAATCCCTCTTCTTCCGGAGTAGGGATCGCGCAATAGCGCGGATACACACACGCCGAACTGGTGGCAAGAAACAATTCAACTCCGGCCCGGCGCGCCGCCTCCAGCACCGACATGAAGACGCTCATGTTGTTGTAAAAGATAGAGCCGGGATGTTTGAGGTTGTATTCGATCCCGCCGACCCGCGCCGCCAACTGTATGACGATTTCCTGGCCTCGAACCGCCTCTTGCGCGCAACCCGGGTCGGCCAAATCACCGGCCACTATCCGAATCTCACTTTTAACCGCCTCTAGAAAACGGAAACGTGTTGCTTCAGAAGAGGCCGTCGTGGTCACGACGGCTCCTTCGGCCACCAACAGCTCCACTAAATGACTGCCGATGAAGCCGTTGCCCCCCGTCACCAGCACTTTGCGCCCGTTCCAAAAAGTCATCGCCTGCTCCTTCAGCCGGAGATCACAGCCTTATCCTCTGAGGCCGCCAACCCGTACTTCGCCGGGTCAAGGCCCGAGGCTTCTAAATCAGCCGCCAGCATCAGGCGCACCAGGTCGTTGAAACGCGCCTTCGGCTCCCACCCCAGTTGCCGTTTGGCTTTTGTCGAGTCGCCCACAAGCAAATCCACTTCTGCCGGGCGCAGATAACGCGGGTCAATCGAAACAACCTGAGCCGCATCCAGGCCAAGAATGTCACAGCACGTTTGCAGGAATTCACGGACGCTGTGAGTCTCGCCTGTCGCCAGCACATAATCAGAAGGCGCTTCGGCTTGCAAAATTCGCCAGATGCCTTCCACGTATTCTTTGGCGTAGCCCCAATCGCGCCGCGCTTCCAGGTTGCCCAGAAAAATTCTCTGCTGGCGGCCCGCCAAAATTTCGGCCAGGCCACGCGTGATTTTACGGGTCACAAACGTCTCGCCGCGTCGCGGCCCTTCGTGGTTAAACAGAATGCCGTTGGCCGCAAACAACTTGAATGATTCGCGATAATTCACAGTGAACCAGTAAGCGGCCGCCTTGCTCACGCCGTAAGGCGAGCGCGGCCAGAACGGCGTGGTCTCGCGCTGAGGCACTTCCTGCGCTTTGCCAAATACTTCGCTGGAGGCGGCTTGATAAAAACGCGCGTCCGGCTTTTCACGGCGGATGGCTTCCAAAAGGTTCACCGTGCCGGCCACTATCGTGTCGGCGGTGTAGCGGGGCATATCGAATGACACGCGCACATGCGACTGCGCCGCCAGGTTATAAACTTCGTCGGGTTTGATCTCGGCGATCAATTGGTGCATCAGGCTGGCGTCCAGCAGGTCGCCATAGTGCAAATAAAGGTTGACCGTCGTCTCATGCGGGTCTTGAAAGATGGGGCTGATGCGTTGGGTGTTGAACAGGCTGGCCCGGCGCACCAGACCATGAACCTGATAGCCTTTGCTCAACAGCCACTCTGCCAGGTAAGAGCCATCCTGCCCGGTGACGCCGGTGATAAATGCTCGCTTCATCCCACACCCTCTTTCAACCTAATATCACTGGCCGATGGGCAATCAGCCAATGCCGCAAACGGATCGCAACGCCGAGAACTGGGGGGTTGGTTAGCGCCCCGAGCCAGTCAACATACGAACGGGCCGAGAGCGGCCTTAGCCGAATTGCCTGGGCAAACAACCGCCGCGCTTCAGCCAGGTCGCCGCTACGCGCCGCTCGCCGCCCCATGCGCGTGGCCAGGTTTGCAATCGCGTGGGCTTTCAACGGTTCCAATTGCTCCGGCTCGCGGGTGATGGCGCGTTCGATCACGGTTAGCTCACTCTGGTAAGCGGCCTCCACCGCCTCACGGCTTGTGCCGCTGGCATTGTGGACTCGGTAGCGGGCCAACGGGCAATTGATGTAGCCGACCGGGTAGCGGGCCGCGATCCGCAACCACATGTCCCAATCGGCTCGCATCCGCAAGATGTCCGTCTCGTCAAAGTAACCGGCTGTCTCAAAAACATCGCGCCTGATGAGCGGCGTGGGGCAGGGAATGAAGTCGAGAAGCAACAGGGATTGTAAAACGTCACCCACTTGAGGGCGGTTGAACCGGCTCAACAAGTAGAGCCCCTTGCCCGTTTCACCGTCAAACACTTCAGCATCACAATAAACCCAGGCCAACCCAGTCTGCTTCAATAGATCCATTTGTAATCGAAGTTTGTCCTGCGCCCAGAGATCATCAGCATCCACAAACGCCAGATACTCGCCGTTTGCTGCGCAAATGCCGGCGTTGCGCGCTGAGCCTTCACCGCCATTGGGTCTGGCAATGTAACGCACACGCTCAAACTTAGCGACTACCGTCGCGGTATCGTCGGTGGAACCGTCGTCAACGACAATCACCTCAAAGTCGGGGAAGTCCTGGGCCAGCACGCTCGTCAATGTCTCGGCCATCCACCGCGAGGCATTGTAAGCAGGAATGATGACGCTGACCGTTGTCATGGCTGGTTATCACGCTTGGCAAGCAAATAGCTTCCCATTGCCAGGTAAGCAAGGCCAGAGTTGTCCACCGTGCGAATCGCGTCAACCGGCGAGCAAACATTCGGCTCACCGTGCAGATTGAAACTGGTGTTCAGCACTCCACCGATGCCGGTCTGATCTTTGAAGGCACGGATAATCTCGTAGTAATCACTATTCCAGTCCTTGCGAACGCACTGAGGCCGGACGGTGAAGTCCTTTGGGTGCAGGGCCGCCGGGAGATCGCGCCGGGCTTCAGGTGTGCTGTTGAAGGTGATGCACATATAGGGCGCAAAAATGCGCTCGTGGTTCTGGACGTAGCGCGGCATGTCGTCTTCGAGAATGCTTGGCGTGAATGGCATCCAGAAGTCGCGGCTCTTGACGGCGTCGTTGATCAACTGCACGTTCTTTCGGTCGCTGGGGTTAGCCAAAATGGAACGGTTGCCTAGCGCCCGCGCCCCAAACTCCATCCGGCCAGAGCACCGGGCGACGATCTTGTTTTCGGCCAGCAAATGGCCGATTTTACAATTAATGTTTTCTGGCCGAGATACATCATAGCGTTCGCCGGCGTTCATCTCTGCCATTGCTTTCTCGATTTTGGCATCGTCAAAATCCATGCCGAGATACAAATCACGGAGCGGCTGAACAGGCGTTTGCGGCGCGAGAGCCATACTGCCCCGCACCGCGCACCCCACCGCCGTTGTCTCGTCAGCGGCGGAGGGAACGACAAACAACTTATCCACTGTGTCCATCTCGGCCATTTTCTGGCAGGCTTTGACATTCATGAACACGCCTCCGGCCACCGCCACGTTACGACAGCCGGTTTTCTCAACCCAGAACCGCACCCAGCGCGCGATCAGCTCCTCAGTCAATTCCTGGATCGCGCCGGCGATGTTATCAAACCGCTGGAAACGATACACCCGTTCCAGTTCTGGCATAAGCTGGTTGAGCGTGGGGCGGCTCACCCAGTTGCCGTCGGCGTCAATCGTCAACAATTTTCTAAGCTCATCAGTGATCGGCTTGTAATATGTTGGCTTGGCATACGGCGCCAGTCCCATCACCTTGAACTCGTGCTCCTCAGCTTTCATGCCCAAAATGGCTGTCGTTCCGCTGTAATAGTAGCCGAGAGAGTTTCGATGATCGGTTGTGCTGAGAGCGGTGAGCTTGCCATTCTCGTAAAGGTTCACCGTTGCGCATTTCCAGTCGCCCACTCCGTCCAAAGTAAAGATCAGCGCACGGCCCCAATCTTGAGTATTGAGAAGCGCGCTGTAAGCATGAGCCAGATGGTGATCCAAATATTGAACTTTTTCCGGCGGCAATTTGAGGCTACGGGTGAAATAGCGGTGCGCTTCTTTCTGGAGCGACTTGTCGTTTTCAGTGGCGGCAATCTTGATCAGTCCCAGACTCCAGCCCAGGTCAGTTTGTTTGAGTCTTTCCTTCAGGCTTTTGCCGTTCAGCGTGGCGTCGCGCAAGTAGTAGCCATACTGGAAAGACTTGAAGCCATGCTTCTTCAAATGCAAATAGCCATAAATGGTTTTTTGAAAGACAACAGCCAGATCAATTGCCTCGGGCGGCGCAATGTGGTTGTAAATGTAATCGAGGGTTAGAAAAGGAAAGCCGGTGCTGTTTTTGATTCGGTTCAGCCGTTCTTCACTTTGGCAAAACGTGATCGTGCCATTTTCAATAAGACACACTGTCGCATTATGGCCGTAATGAATCCCAAGCACTTTCATAGCCTCGCCCTCATCAGCGCAAATACTTCTCCAGGCAAGACTCAAAATACGCTTTCGTCGGCCCCAACCCCCGCTCCAAATCCCACTCAGGCGACCAGCTTAGCGTCTCCTTTATCTTCTTGTTGCTAATGATGGCATCGCCAAACTCGATGATCTGACGATCTTTGGGCCACTCAACAAACCTCACGCCGCTTTTGCCAATCACATTCGTGATCGTTTGGGCGATCTCGACGATGCTGTACTGCCGGTCGCTCACGGCAAAGAACACTTCGCCGTTGCTCCGCTCGCTTTGCGAGGCCAAGATCAGCGCCGAGGCGCAATCGTCCACGTAGCTGATATTACGCATCTGTTTGCCCTCGCCGAACACCGTCAGGTCTTTGCCTTGCAGAGCCAGGCCAATGAAGTAGTTGATGAAGCCCAGGTCGCTATTTTTGATATTGGACCGGGGGCCGAAGGTGTTGGCGAGTCGCACCACCGAAGTCGCCAGCCCGTACGCGCTGTGATAAATCAGCATATACTTCTCGGACACAACTTTATTGGCCGAGTAGATGTCCATCGGAAATTCGGGATGCAGTTCGTCCACCGGGTTGAGGTGCATCTTGCCGATTTGCGTGCTCGAAGCGACGTGAACGATTTTCAGGTGAGGGTTGAAACGGCGGGCGGCTTCCAGCAGGTTGATGATGCCTTTGCAGTTGATGTCAATATCGGTCAACGGTTCCAGCATCGAGTTGGGGTGCGAGGTGTAAGCGGCGCAACTGAACAGCACATCCTTGTTGCGAATGCAGGCGCTCACGCCGTCGAAGTTGCGGATGTCGTTGAGGATAATCTCAATCGAACCTTCGATGTCGTGGACGTTGTGCATGTTGCCGCCGGAGCGCGGGTCGAGGCAGTCGTACACAGTCACCTGCGCACCCAGTTCAAGGCATTTGCGAGCCAAGTTACTGCCGATGAACCCCAGGCCGCCGGTGATCAGAATCCGTTGCCCCTTCAGAGACGGCAAGTTCAATGAGATTCTCCTCGCAATAAGATTGAGACGATCCGCTCCGCCGCGTGGCCGTCGCCAAATGGATTGACTGCCTTCGCCATCGCCGCGTGAGCCGCCGGATCATCCAACAGTTTAGCCGCCTCTGTTAAGATGGCCTCGGTGTCCGTCCCCACCAGTTTGGCCGTGCCTGCCGCCACGGCTTCGGGGCGCTCGGTGACGGCGCGCATGACCAGCACCGGCACGCCCAGCCCCGGCGCTTCTTCTTGTATCCCGCCCGAGTCGGTGAGAATGAGATGCGCTTTCGCCATGAGATGAGCGAAGACCAGATAATCCATCGGCGGCAGAAGGGTGACGTGTGGATGATGGCCCAACACTTCGTAAGCCGGGCCGCGCACGTTCGGATTCGGGTGAACCGGATACAACAAATGCACGTCGCTGCGATCGGCGATGCGCTTGAGGGCGGCCAGCATGTTGGCAAAGGGTTGGCCGAAGTTTTCGCGGCGATGGGCAGTGACCAGCACCAGCCGCCTGTCAGCGGGAAATGAGGGCAACGAGCCGTTGGCCGGGCGAGCCACAATGACTCGCAGGGCATCAATCACCGTGTTGCCGGTAACGTGAACGCGCTCCGGTGGAATCGCCTCTTTGAGCAAGGCGGCCCTGGCGGTCTCGGTCGGCGCAAAATGCAAATCAGAAAGCTGATCAGCCAGCACCCGATTGATTTCTTCGGGGAATGGATTGTGGCGGTCATAAGTCCGCAAGCCGGCTTCCACGTGGCCGACTTTGACCCGGTTGTAGAAGGCCGCCAACGACGCGGCCAGCACCGTCGTCGTGTCGCCCTGCACCAGAATCCAGTCGGGCCGCTCGTCGCGCAAAATGGGTTGAATGCGCTTGAGCACTTCGGCGGCCACATCGGTCGGAGTCTGGTCTTCCTGCATCACGTCGAGATCGAAATCGGGCGTGATGCCGAAAATCTCCAACACCTGATCCAGCATGTCGCGGTGTTGAGCCGTCACCAGCACCTTCGACTCGACGTTGGCGTGCTTCCTAAGTTCGGCCACCACCGGGGCCATCTTCACGGCCTCGGGCCGTGTGCCAAAGACGGAAATGATTTTCATAATCGCCAATTCTCCAATCTCTAATTCTCGCTCTTGGAGAATTAGAGATTGGAGAATTTAGTACGCTCCTCTCCCCTTTATCACCACCCCCGCCGTCTTCCACAAAATTTTCAAGTCCAGCCAGAGGGAGTAGTTGCGGATGTAGTACAAGTCGTAATGCGTGTTGAGGTGCATGGGCAGGTCGCCCCGCCCGTTCACCTGCCACCAGCCGGTGATGCCCGGCGGCACGGCCAGCCGCTGACGTTGCCAGGGTTCATACTGTTCGACGATGAACACCTGCTCCGGGCGCGGCCCCACCAGACTCATCTCGCCGCGCAAGACGTTGAATAACTGCGGCAGTTCGTCAATGCTCGTCCGGCGCAACAAGCGGCCCAGGTGGGTGACACGCGGATCGTCGGGGCGTTTCTCAAACCGGTTCTGCTCAGCGCCGGCAACCATAGTGCGAAACTTATGCACCCAGAACAGCTTGCCGTTTTCGCCCACGCGCCGTTGATGATAAAACACCGGGCCGGGCGAAGTCAGCTTAACTGCCAGCGCCGCCAACAGCATGGCTGGCGAGGCCAGCGCCAGCAGGAGTACACTCAAGGTGAGATCAAACAGCCGCTTCACCGCCCAGGCCGGGCCGTCAATGCGCGGCTCGCGCAAACCGATCAGTGGCAAGCCGCCAATGAGTTCAACGCTGGATTGTACCATGACCAATTTCAGAAAGTCGGGCACGAGGCGCACCCGCACCGGCTCGGTTTGCAGTTGGAAGGAGAGCTGTTCAATGTCGGCATAACGCGAGGCGGGCAGGCAGATAATGACTTCGTCAATCCGGCACTCGCGCACCAGACGCAACACGTCTTCCACCAAACCAAGCACCGGAATGCCCAGCGGCCCTTCGACGACATCGTCGTCGGCGCACCCGATAATCGAGATGCCGTGACCAAGCCGGTTGGCGAGCGAGAGGGCGATGGCTTCGGCGGCCTCGCCCGCGCCCACCAACAGAATCCGGGTCAGCGGGCGGCCACTGGCGTGCATCAAACGCAACACCAGGCCAACCGTCAGCCGCGCCGACGCCAACAGCACCAGATCGAAAAGATAAAAATAGAGGATCAGCAGGCGGGGGGTATCACGGAAGGTGAAATACAGAACACCGCTCAACACAAACACGGCGGTTGACACGGCCACAAACAGAATGCGCGCGTTGCCCACCGGCCGCACGTCGCGCCGCACGTCGTACACCGAGATGACGTAGAAGACGACCGGCCACAAGACGGCGATGATCAAATAAATGTAGGGGTTGAGAAACGACCCGGTCGTGTCAATCGCGCGCCCCAGCGGCAAAAAGCGGCGCATGGAATCGGCGACCCACAGCGCCACTTGAGTCAGGAACGCATCGGCCAGAATCAAGGTCAGAACCAGGCGGCGAAGTTTGCCGAACATGATCTGATTATAGCCGGGTGTCGGCTAGAGGTTTAGCAGAAAATGTTGGCGATGGTTTGTGGCAGGCACCAGGCGTCCGCTTCGCGCCGGGGCGCTACGCAAAGACACTGGGTGTCTGTGAAATTGCTCTAGCGCCAGGGATCGCGCGCCGGGTTTACCGCCACTTTGTCAAACGTCACTTCGGGCGGGCTGACGGCCAGCCAGCGCACCACCTCGGCCACTGCTTCGGGCGGCATCATCCGCGCCTGCACTTCTGCCGGAGCCTGGTCGTCCCACGACTGCGTTTGGGTGTTGCCGGGGCAAACCAGGTGAACGCGAATGTTTCGCGCCTTGCCCTCCAGCGCCAGCACTTCGCTTAAACCGTTGAGCCCAAACTTTGAGGCGCAGTAAGCGGCGTTACCCGGAAATGCTTGAATCCCGGCCACCGAACTGATATTGATGATTTGCCCGCCGGAGATGTGCGGCCACACGGCCTTTGAGAAAATGAATGCACCTTTGAGGTTGATGTCCAAAGTCTCATCCCAAAATTCAACCGTCGTCTCTTCGATTGGCCTCATCTTAAACACGCCCGCGTTGTTGACCAGCAGATCGATCTTGCCGTACTGAGCGACAGCCGACTCGACGAACGCCGACACCGCCGCCTCATCGCGAACGTCAACGGCCCCCCACCAGGAGTCGCCCCCCGACCGGTTGATCGCCTGGGAAGCCGCCTCTACCGCCACTCCCCGCCGGCCAATTAACCCGACCCGAAATTTTTCTTTCGCCAGCGACCGGGCAATTGCAAACCCAATGCCCGACCCGCCGCCGGTGATAATGGCTGTTTTCATTTCAACGGCTTGTGCGGCAACTTCTCAATTTGTTCTGCCAGATCAAAATCCTTGTTCGTCAGCCCGCCGGCGCTATGAGTCGAAAGGTTGACCGTCAGCTTGTTGTAACCGTGCAGGTTCAGGTCGGGGTGATGGTTGACGGCTTCGGCCAACTGGCCGATAGCGCCAATAAATAACACAGCATGGGCAAACGACTTGACGGTGAAAGTCTTGGTCAACAGTCCGTCGCGCACTTCCCAGCCCGGCAAGTCTGCCAGGCTGGCCTTGATTTCGTCAACGGTAAAGAGAGTCATGGTTGCATCTCCTTTGCGATCCGGGCGTGTAGAGCGACGCGAAGCGGGCAAATCGCTCTACAAAGCGATTACAAATCTCTGGCGACCGGGCGATGTATGTGCTCCAGAAACTCGGTGCGAGTCTTGGGGTTATTCTTGAACTCGCCGCACATGGCGCTGGTTACCATGCGCGAGTTGGCTTTCTTTACGCCGCGCATCACCGAACACAAATGGGTGGCCTCGATGGTCACCGCCACCCCCTGCGGATCGAGCACCTCTTCCAATAATTCGGCGATCTGGCGCGTCATACGTTCCTGCACTTGCAGACGTTTAGCAAACATGTCTACGATGCGCGGAATTTTCGACAGGCCAATGATCTTGCCTTTGGGAATGTAAGCCACGTGAGCATGGCCGAAAAACGGGAGCATGTGATGCTCGCACAGGCTGTAAAACTCGATGTCGCGCACCACTACCATTTCGTCATATTCGACGTTGAACAAAGCGCCGTTGATCAGGGTCGCAGGGTCAATGTGGTAACCGGCGAGCAGTTCCTCGTACATTTTACGCACCCGCAGAGGCGTGTTCACCAGCCCTTCGCGCTCCGGGTCTTCTCCAACGCCAACCAGAATTTCTTTGACCGCTTCCTGTAATTTTGTGTAGTGCATCGCTTCCTCACCAGAGATGTGGGGCAAATTGGCAATTTGCCCTACGAGACAACCCGGAACTGGTTGTTCGGCGTCTCCCACAACCGCGCCGACTCCACTTCACAATCCAGCGCCGCCCTAAATTGCTCCCACAAGCGGCAAGCAATATTCTCGCCTGTGCTGGGCCGATCTCGAAACGCAGGCACGTCAGCGTCCAACCAGGTATAGTCCAGTTCACCCAGAATGCCTACTGCCGTTTTGTCTAGCGCGCCCAGATCATAAGCCGCCTCAGTTTGCGGGTCGAGCGGACTCTTAATGACGATTTCGACGACGTAGCTGTGGCCGTGCGGCTCGGGGCGGTTGCACTTGCCGTAAAGCCGCTGATTCTCTTCAGCCGAAAGGGCCGGGCTGTGCAGGCGGTGGGCGGCGTTGAAACGGTAGCGCCGCCCCAGCCGGTAGTTGGCGTCGCCGCGATGATACTCGGCAAAGAACTCCGGCGTTTCATACACGCGCACTCGGCCAGCCTGAGGCACACGGCGGGCGAGCAGTTCGGCCACAGCTTCGGTGACGACGTTACGGCCCGCCAGATCGGGAATGTCTACCGACAAGTTTTTGTGATCGAACTCAGCCCACACCGTTCGATCTACGGTTTGGCCGGGCGGCAGAAAAAGTTGCGCCCGGTAGTTGTGCCCATGCCCCGCCGGGTTGTCGCAGATTCCATAAAGAGCCAAATTTTCTTCGTCGCTCAAACGCGGCGCGTGGGTGCGATGAGCCGCCGCGAACGTGCCGTGAAGGATCGCGGTTACAGCCGTTTCTGTAACAGTAGCGGCTTCCCCGTCCTCTTCGGCCAGCTCAACAGAGTCAAGTTGCAAACGGGAAGAAAGGTCGTTCCACAGTGACCGGGCGATGTTCGGCGTCGTCGGCTCAACGCTGAGTTGAGTGTTGAGATGGCGGTGATCATAGTGGTCGAGCACATTAGTCACAATATCCTTCAAGTCAGCCATGTTGATGACCATGCCGGTGTCGGCTTGCACCGGGCCGGCGACACCGACCCACAGGCTGAAGTTGTGGCCTTGCATTCGGTCCGCAAGTTCACGCGCCGCCGAAAATTCAAAGCGTTTGCAGGCAACGGTTTTCATGAGGCGAAACGGCGAACGGCGAGCAAAGCCAGCCAGTAGAGGTTGAAAACGGTGACGAACGACCATAAGGCAATGACCGGCTGGCCGAACACGGCGCAGACGGCGATGATCAAAAGTTGTGAGCCTAAGCCCAGCACGGTGGTGGCGGTGAGAAATGCCGGCCTGAGTTGAGCGGCTTTCGGCGCGACGAGGCGATCCAGGCGATCCATCAGCGCATCCTGCCAACTGTAAACGAGGCGATAGAGGGTATGCAAAATTTTCAGCGCGGTCGGGTTGTCGCCGGCATAGCCGCCGCTTGCGCTCTCGTCCACGTTGCTGGTCTGGTCGCCGCCGGTCTGGGCGCGGTAGCGAACGTAGTAGTAACTAAAGACCGAGCCTTGCAAAGTGGCAAAGAGAACGGCCAGCGCCGCCAATAACCACGCGAAGCGGCCAATCTCACCAGTCCGCAGTTGTTGGCCGGCGGCAATGCCGCCAAACACGGCGACCATCACCACGAAATCACACACCGAGTCCAGGAAGCGGCCAACACGCGAAGGCTTTTGCCGGGCGCGGGCCAGCGAGCCGTCGGCGGCGTCCAACATGCTTTTGAGGAGCAGGAGTGCCCCAGCCAGCGGCAACCAGCGATCCAGCGCAAACAAAAGGGCCGCGGCCAGACCGACGATGGTGAAAGCCAGGGTCAGGTGAATGGAGGTGATCGGCGTGGCAAGCAGAGTCCGCACCAACCACAACGCGGCCGGCCGGGCGTAGTCGCTCAAGTCCAGAAACGTCGCCTGAGGCGGGACTTTGTCCATGAAAAGATTTTACCTTCATTTTGCGTCCGTGCCGGTTAGGGATAAAATAGCGCTATGGACAAACGAGAGCGACTTGAAGCCACAATGAATGGCAAGCCGGTTGACCGACTCGCCGTCGCCTTATGGCGGCATTTTCCGGTGGACGATCAGCGCCCGGAAGATTTGGCCGCCGCCACGCTTGAGTTCCAATCGCTCTATGACTTTGACTTTGTGAAGGTGACTCCGGCCAGTTCGTTTTGCATCCGCGACTGGGGGGCAAGCGACGAGTGGCAGGGCAACCCCGAAGGAACCCGCGACTACACCCGCCGCCCCATCTCCCGGCCCGGCGACTGGGCAACTCTCAAGCCGCTCGACCCGCGCGCCGGTTCGCTCGGCGGGCAAGTGCGGGCGCTGGAGTTGATTCGCGACGGCCTGCCCGCTGGGACGCCGTTCATCCAAACGATCTTCCGAGCCATACGACCGGCAAATCCTGGACGCGGCGGGCGAGCTGTGGCTGAACGCGGCGCACCTGCACGGCGAGGACGTGATGTTCGATCTTGTGGCGGGCTACCCGGCGCAGGTGATCAACTGGCACGACCGCGAGACCCCGCCAACGCTCGGCGCGGGCGCGCAGAAATTCAAAGGCGCGGTCTGCGGCGGCTGGCGGCAGTGGGAGACGATGGTGCGCGGCACGCCCGAAGCCGTGCGCGCCGAAGCGCAGTCGGCCATTGCCGAAACGAACGGGCGGCGGCTGATTCTGGGCACGGGCTGTGTCACGCCCACCACCGCCCCGCGCGCGAACTTGCGAGCGGCGCGAGAGATGGCCAACTAATTTGAACCGCGAAGCCGCAAAGGACGCAAAGAAATTCTTTGGTTTTCTTTGCGCTCGCCTGCCCCGCTTCTCTTTGCGGGGTCGCGTCTTGGCGGTGAATCCATGTCTGGTATTCGGGTAATCGCCGGCGCGGCCAAAGGCCGGCGGCTCAAACTGGTTCCGGGTGACAGCACGCGCCCGGTGATGGATCGAGTCAAGCAGGCGGCCTTCAACATCATCGGCGGCGGCATCGTCGGGTCGGCGTTTCTCGATCTGTTCGGCGGCACGGGCAGTGTCGGCATCGAAGCCCTCAGCCGGGGCGCGGCGCAAGCCATGTTTATTGACTCGGACAAGTTAGCCATCAAAACGATCAAAGAGAATTTAGACATCGTCGGCTTCACCGGGCAGAGCCGGGTGCTACGGGGCGACGCGCTGGAATACCTCAAATCAACGCCGCTTACGTCATTCGACTACATCTACATCGCCCCGCCTCAGTATCAGGAGCTTTGGGTGAAGGCCCTGGCCCTGGTTGACGCCCAGCCCGACTGGCTTAACCCGGACGGTTGGGCCGTCGTTCAGATTGACCCGGTGGAGTACGTGGAGAAGAATTTGACCCACCTGGCGCTGGTGGATCAACGCAAATATGGGAGTACAATGATCTGCATCTACGAACGCCCGGGCAGTTGACTATCCAGACTTGCCAGGTCTTGGAAATTTCATAAACGGCTGACATGAAATCACCTCTCGTTCTCGCCGAATCCGTTGAGCTGTTGAGCGTGGTCTTTCCCGGCCTGGCCGGGCAGGATTATGCCGAACTGGTGGAGCGCGGCGAAATTCGCGACTACCCGGCAGACACGGTGCTGTGCCAGGAAGGCCGGATCGAGGACGTGTTCTACGTCATCATCTCCGGCTCGGTGGAAGTGGCCAAGGCCATGAGTCCCACCGACCGCCGGGTGCTGAACCGGTTGGGCCGCCACGAATTCTTCGGCGAGATGGCGCTCGTTCACAGCGTGCCCCGCGTGGCCACCGTGCGTACCCTCGAACCCACAACTGTTCTGGAAATTTACCGCAAGCCATTCGAGGCTGTGCTTTACCGTAGCCCGGCCATGGCCGTGACGGTGGTGCGCGAAGTCGTCGGGCGCTTGCGCAACAACGACCAGATGACGATCGGCGAACTGCGGATGAAGAACGAAGAGCTGGCCGCCGCTTACCGTGAGCTAAGCGAGCAGGAACGGCTCCGCACCGAGTTTCTGACCACCATCTCTCACGAGCTACGCACGCCGCTGACGTCGGCCAAAGGCTACCTGCAATTGATCCAGACCGGGGTGTTGAAGGGCGAGCACCTCAACGGCGCGTTCGACATCGTGGGCCACAATCTTGATCTCATCACCACTCTCGTCAACGACATCTTGTTCCTGCACGAAATGGAAGAGATCGTGCCGCACTTTGAGAATCTGGATTTGAACGCGGTAGTGACTCACGTGGTGAGCGCCAACCAGCAAAAGGCCGCCGCCAACAAGGTCAAGCTCGCCATCGGCCTCGACCCCAACTTGCCTTCCATTCAAGGCAGTGTCGAGAGTCTCTCACGGGTGTTCAATGCCCTGCTCGACAACGCCATCAAGTTCAGCCCGAACGGCGGCGAAGTGCAGGTCAACATCACCCAGCAGGGAATGGTGGCCTGTGTTGCGGTGATCGATCAAGGCGTGGGCATTCCCCAAGAGCACATGCCCAAAATCTTCAATAAGTATTTTCATTTGGACGAGATGGACGGCCACCGCTTTGGCGGCGTAGGGCTGGGACTGGCGATTGCCAAGCACCTTGTCGAGCGGCACGGCGGCAAGATTGAGGTGGGGAGCGAAGTGGGAATCGGGACGGCGTTTCGGGTGAATTTGCCGATTGGGTAGCGATTCGCCACGAAGGCTCGAAGGCACAAAGGCACACAAAGTTTTCTGTCTTCTTCGTGAAACTTCGAGTCCTGGTGTCTTCGTGGTGTACTCCGTTCGCGCTACAGCAATTCCCGCAACTTCTCAACTTCATTCACCGGTTGCTTGCAAGTAAAGTTCTCGCACACGTAAGCCGTGGCCTTGCCGCCAAGTTGTGGCCGCCCGGCCAACAGCGGCACAATTGAATCTTCGCCGCCCACTGCCGTGACCTGAAACGGGCGGTACGCGCCCCGCACCACTTCCAGCATTTCGTTCACATCGCCCTGCCCCGGCTCGCCAATGATGGCGATCTCTTTGGGCTTGCTCAGGGCAAACGCCAGCGCCACCAGCCATTGCGCGAAACCGGTCGGGTAGCGTGACAGGATGGGCTGAACAGACTGGATCATCTTCTCGGCTATTTCGGAGTAACGGCCTTCGCCGGTCAGGGCGGCCAGCTTGAGCAAAACAGTAGCCGCCAGCGCGTTGCCCGACGGCACGGCGTTGTCTTGCACGCTCTTAGGCCGGACGACCAGCGACTCGTGATCGTCGCTGGTGTCGAAGAAGCCGCCCTGTGGATCGGCAAAGCGGGCAATCATCGTTTCGGTTAGTTCCTGCGCCGCCGTAAACCACCGAGTCTCAAACGTCGTTTCGTACAACGTCAGCAAACCTTCGACGACTCCCGTGTAATCTTCAAGATAAGCGTTGAACTTGGCCTGGCCGCGCCGCCACGAACGATAAAGACGACCCTCGCTATTCCGCCCGCGTCGGTCATCTCGCGCAAAACGTAGTCGAGAATTTCTTCGGCGCATCTTTTATAGTGGCGGGTTCCCGTCACCTGCCAGGCATGAAGGTAGACGCGAGCGAGTTGGCTGTTGTCGTACAGCATCTTCTCGAAGTGTGGCACGAGCCAGATGGCGTCGGTGGCGTAACGGTGAAAGCCGCCGCCAAGTTGGTCGTACATGCCGCCGCGCATCATCGCGTCAAGAGTCTTGGTCGCCATTTCGAGCGCGAGCGGATCGTTGGCGAGCAGGTGATGGCGGATCAAAAATTCGAGCGTCATCGGTTGGGAAAACTTTGGCGCTGACCCCCACCCGGCGTTTCGCCAGTCGAACTGACTCCACAAGGCTTGAGCCGCCTCTGGCAGCGTCTCCTGAGTCAACCCGCCGCTGCCCGGCACTTCAGCGGACTGGTTCTGCTGAATGTGATCGAGCACTTCCTTGCCGCCCTTGAACACCGTGTCGCGCCGGTTGATCCAGGCCTCGTGAATGCCTTCCAGCACTTGCGCGAAGCCCGGCATGCCGCCCCGGGGCGCGGGCGGAAAATACGTGCCGCCCCAAAACGGCATACCGTCTGGCGCGAGAAAGACGCTCATGGGCCAGCCGCCATGCCCGGTCAAGGCCACGACGGCGTCCATGTAAATCGCGTCGAGATCGGGTCGTTCTTCGCGATCCACTTTCACGTTTACAAAATACTTGTTCATCAGGGCCGCGATTTGCTCGTTCTCAAAACTCTCATGAGCCATGACGTGACACCAGTGGCATGCCGCATAACCTATGCTGAGAAAGATCGGCTTGTCCTCGGCTTTGGCCCTGGCTAACGCCTCTTCGCCCCACGGATACCACTCAACCGGGTTGTGGGTGTGCTGAAGCAAGTAAGGGCTGGTTTCGTTAGCGAGTTTGTTCATAAATGAGCGCCTCAAACTGCTGACTGCGTTCAAGCATATGCCTGATAAAGTCCAGCGTTTCAATCAAATTGTCCGATTGCGCGTCGGGCCGCCATGCCAAGGCTTGCCCAATTAGCTCTGCCCAACGCTCATCAAGCGCTTCCTGCGCCCACCGCGCCGCGACCGGCTTTGAGACGATTGTTGCATGTTGTAGTGTGTAGAGCGCCCGGCACATTGTGAGAACAGCATAGGCTTGATACTCGCTACTGCGCAACCGAAAGGGGTGATGGAGTTGTGGTAACCACCACTCGCGCAGCAACTCCAGCGCGGCCTGCCGTAAGTCATTCGGTTCAACCGGATCAATCAAGGTTTGTAGGGATGAGCCGGCTATCCCGACTCCCTGTTCTCGAAGGGTGTGGCGTTGAATGACCGAATCGCTCCCATGATGTTCCACGTCAAAATGCCCGTCCACGCCAAGATGCGGGTAACTTGCCCGCCGTGGATCGTAGCGGCGGAGCGCCAACAGCGGAATGTAGTCGCCTTCTAATCTCGCCGCCCCCTTCAGGCCGCTGGCTGCGAGGCGGGTGTGCATCGCTTTCAAAGCCGAAACCACATCGCCCGGAAGCTCGTCGGCGGTGACGACGACAAAATCAATGTCGCTTGTCTGAGGATTGAAATCACCGCTGACAAGCGAGCCGCAAAGATACAGGCCGATAAAACGTTCTCCCAAAATCATTTGCGCGCCTGATAACAATGCGCTCAGGACAGCGTTGATGTCTGGGTGCGGCGTGGGATGGGTAGCAGAGGATGACACAAGGGCAACTATACAACAAAAGAGCCGACGTTTGGAAACGTCGGCTCATATTTTTTTGTGGGAACCGCGGAGCGTTGTATCCGCGACTTCTTACGCCAGCGTCAGCGCCGGGGTGGCCGCCTTGAAGCCATAAGCCGCCCACCGCTCTTCCTGATTCGCCGTGAGCACGGTGAGCACGCGATTGCTGGCTCCGGCCACCGCGCGTGCTTGATCGAGCAGGAGGCTGGCAACCTCAGCTTCGTTAGGCTGGCCGGGCAGAACGTCGAGCGCGTCCACCAGAATGGCGTTGAGGCCGCCAGTGGTCAGTCGCATCCGGCCCAACCACTCGCGGCCCTCTTCAACCGCGTAATACTCGGCCATAGGCGGCCTGTTCACCTCTTTGAGCATCTGCTCCGAAACGGTGTTGGGCAGGCCCGCTTTAGCTTCAAAGGCCTTCATGCGCGGTTGAGTATAAGCATTGACAGTAAGTTTGATGCAGTTCACGAAGCACCTCCAATCACCCTGTACTGTGAATTTTAGAACACAGCGGATGGAGGGTCTACGGTAAAACTGGAGAAACTTGGGGAAATGAGGGTTAGGCAGGATGCACACTAATGGCGTGCCGTCTCTCTTGGATTGAACATCTGGATTGGCCCCCGCCACTCATCATCCTGCCGTTGGACTTCTTCATAATCTTCGTTTGTGTACTCGGCGATCACTTTCCGCCAAAAGGCTTGCGCTGGACGATTGCCGTCTTCCTGCGCCACACTCCACTTGCCCTGAAACTTGTCGAAGATACGACGAGCTACTTCGCGGCCCACTCCAAGCCGGCGATACTTTCTCAAGATGAAGAATTCGGCCATTGAGTAAGTGGGTTGGTTGTCAGCCGAGTCCAGAAGCCGGACTAGCACAAACCCGGCCAGCTTGCCCGACACTCTCACCAGGAATGGGTGGCGGCCAGGCTCCGTCCAATAATTGTCGAGGTAGTTGTAACCAAAAAGCCCGTGCTCATCCACGTCAGCGCTATCAAATTCGCTGTAATCGTGCTGGCACAGTTCCAGCAGATTGCGAAGGATGGGCTTGTCGCTCAGAGAAGCTGGTTGTATCTCAATGTCCACGTTTGTTTTGCCGCTGCTGGAACAAAAGAAAAGATGAGAGATAAGCCGAACGCGAAACACACAGATTCAGAGAAGAATCTGCGTTCATCCGTGTTCATCTGCGTCCCATTACTTTGAGTCCGACTGCGGATACAACAGCCGGTAAGCCTTCAACGCCAACTGCACCGACAGCCGCGTCTCGGGGTTGTCGAGATCGAAGCCGGAGATTTCGGCGATGCGATCCATACGATATTGCAAGGTGTTACGATGGATGTAAAGCGCCTCCGCTGTCTGCGACAGGTTGCCGTGATGGACGAAGTAGGCGGACAGTGTTTGAAGGAGATTGCTGTGGTGGGCAGTGTCGTACTCAATCAACGCGCCCAACGTCTCGTTACAAAAGGCGGCCAACTCCGGGTGGCCCTCAAGCTGAAACAACAGACGATGGACCGACAGGTCGCCGAAGTACAGCGGCCCGCCGTCGCTAATGCGCCGCGCCGCCGCCAGGGCCTGCCCGGCCTCTTTGTACGACGTGTGCCAGTCGGAGATCGTAGCCGCCGGCCGGCCCAGGCCGCACAACAACTTGATCTTCGGGTATTCTTTCGATGCCTGATCGCACACCGCCTGCGCCAGCGCCCGCGCTTGCTTCAGCGAGCCGTCAACGCCCAGCGCCACAAACACACTGGCCTCATTCTCGCCCACCCGGGCCAGCGTCTCCACCCGCCCCAACCCAAGTTCCCCGTTCACAATGGTCTCCAAACGGCGAATGGTCGGCGGGTTCGGAATCTCCGGCCAGGCGAAGATCACCGCCGCGTGCGGCGCGGTAATGTCGTGGCCGATGCGCTCGGCCCAACGTTTGATCTCCTGCTTCGAGATCGTGCCAGCCAGCACTGCGTCAATGAAATCGCCACGCAAACGCTTGGTGGCCTCGCTCACTGCTTTGGTGCGCGACATTTCCAGCCCGCACGCCGCCGCACCCTGCTCAATCACCAGCACATCCAGCGAGTCTAGATCGTCATCATCGGCAACTACCGACACATAGCCACGCGCCAGCCGCCCGACCACAACCGGCATCACCAGCCGCGACAAACTGCCTGCAATCTTCTGCCGCTCCACTTCATTATTGCGCGCCGCCACTTGTTTGCGGTCGGCCCAACCGGCAGGCAGAGACTCCACCTTGCCGAGTCCGTCCAGAATTTCATTCCAATTGGAGATTTTCGACTCCGGCTCCACCACCGCAATCGGACTCAACCGTTTATCCTGCACCACTACGTGGTGGCCGGTGAGAGCCGCCATCGCGCCGGCAATGGCCTCCAGCCCCTTGCTCTCCGCCGAAAGTTGGGCCAGCCAGTGGTAAGTCTGCGTTGTGCGCTGGGCAATGTGCGCCTGCCGGTTGGTGATCAGAGTCAACGTCGCCCGGTGCACCTCGCGCAGGTTCGCGCCTTCCGGCAAAACCACCACCGGCACGTCGGCGGCGTCGGCCTTCTTCAACATCGCCGGAGGCGGCGTCACGTTCGATGCCAACTTCCAGCCGCTCCTCGGTAGACATCTCATAATACGACATCAACGCCGGTTGCTCGATCAGACTCTCGACTCCGCCCAGACTCGGCGCGATGATCGGGATTCGGACTCCATCCACGACCCGGCTCGCCGCCGATAAAGGTTCCCCTGAGCCTGCCGAAAGGCCCCCTCTGACTTCAAAGCTGATCACCCCGCCGAACCCGGTCATCTGACGTTTGGCCGTCTCATGATCAGGGTGACCTGGGAGGCCGGGGTACCAGACTCGTTCGACCTTCGGGTGATTCTCCAGAAACTCGGCCAGGCGCTGACCGTTTTGGTTTTGCCGTTCCACACGAAGCGCCAATGTCTTGAGTCCGCGCACTAGCAAATAAGCATTGTTCGGGTCGAGCACCCCGCCCAACATCCACAACTGCTGGCGAAGCAAGGCGATCAACTGCTCGCTCCCGGCCACCACCCCGGCCAGCAAATCGTTGTGCCCGCCTAAATACTTTGTAGCCGAGTGCAAAACCAGATCGATCCCAAACTCCAGCGGTCGCAAGTTGAGCGGCGTCGCAAACGTCGCATCCACCAGCGTCTTCACGTTATGCCGTTTGGCAATCTCGGCCACCCGCCCCAAATCCAACACCCGCAAATAGGGGTTGGTCGGCGACTCGGAAATGATGAGGCGGGTGGTCGGGCGAATGGCGGCCTCCATTGCCTCGTAGTCGCCCATCGCCACGACGGTGCAATCCACCCCAAACTTCTTGAGGAAGTTCAAGCAGAACTGGCGCGTGCGGCGATACGAGTCATCCGTGATCACCACGTGCGAACCGGACTGCAACAGGGTGAGCAGAGTCGAAGTCACTGCGGCCATACCGGACGAGTACAACACTGCCGCTTCCGCGCCCTCCAGCGCGGCCAGCTTGGCCTCGGCGGCGGCCACAGTGGGGTTGCCATAGCGGCCATACTCGGTTCGGCCTTTGGCCGCGCCCCACATTCGCGCGTCCATGAAGTCGCACAGGTCGGCGGTGTCGGCGAAGGTGTAGGTGGCCGTTTGCACCACCGGCGGCGTGAGCGCGTGGTGGGCGTTAGGCCGCTCGGTTCCGGCGTGCACGGCGGTGGTAGACGGGCCGGGCTGAGATTTTAGGTTGGAGATTGCCGATTTTAGATTGAGTTCGGTAGTCATCATTGTGTTCTCCCCCTCCCCTGTTTGGTGCATTTCCAAACGGGGGAGGGCCGGGGTGGGGGTAAACAAAAACGCCCCTACTCTTACAAAAGATGGGGGCGCAATAGATCAAAATTGTCACCCTCTCATCTTCCAGAAACATCATCTGCCGGAATTGGCACCTTAGTTTAGTCTGGTAGTCACCTGGTCTTGTGGTCAAGCAGTCAGACTATTCGACTACTAGACTACAGGACCACACGACCACCCTAGGTTGCCGAGGCTTCACAGGGCCGGTCCCTCCGCCTCTCTGGATAAGAGTGTGTATAGTTATTGAGTTGTTGGGGGCGATGTTACAACAGGTTGGGGAGCAGTGTCAAGATTCAAAATTACCGGCCAGAATTGAGTATGGGCAAAACGGCGTGCGCGTTATTGAGGAATGCCTGCGTTTCTAAACTTGGCTTCGATCTCGCGAACCGTGTCGGTCATCCATTCCTCCATCATTGGATACACCAGCCAGACAACGCCGATGCCGAGCAGTAACCCCGTCATCAGCCGCATCCACCAATTGAACGAACCGAGCGCATCGCCGGC